>NZ_FOJB01000003.1 GCF_900109955.1 Aliiroseovarius sediminilitoris
AGATGATGCAGCGGCTCAGGCAGCAGCAGAAGCGGCGGCTCAGGCAGCAGCAGAAGCGGCGGCTCAGGCAGCAGCGGAAGCGGCGGCTCAGGCAGCAGCAGAAGCGGCGGCTCAGGCAGAAGAAGAAGCGGCGGCTCAGGCAGAAGCGGAAGCGGCGGCTCAGGCAGAAGCGGAAGCGGCGGCTCAGGCAGAAGCAGAAGCGGCGGCTCAGGCAGAAGCAGAAGCGGCGGCTCAGGCAGAAGAAGAAGCCGAAGAAGATACCGGAGTCAACGAGGAAACCACCACTGAAGAAGAAGCCGAGCCGCAACCCGGATCGGATTCGGGGTCGTCAGTTGATAGCTACACACTTGATTTTGCCGAGATCGCCGGGTCAGATGCCCTGCGCGACGACAGCTATATCTCTGAATCCGGCGGTGAAAGCGCACTTCGCTTGGACGGCGATGGTGACTATGTCGACCTTGGTCGCCTGACCGAGTTCGAAGAATCCAACACGATCGCGTTCTCGATCGACTACAGCCGGGATGAAGCTGACGGCAGCACGTCTCGCCTTGTTTGGAACCACATGAAGACCGGCCTGACGTTGAAAGACGATGGATTGGCCGTTCACGTTGCGACCGCTGATGGTTCGTTCAAGGGGTTCAAGGTCAAAGATCTTGGTCTGAATGATACTGATGAACACAATATCGTCGTCATGTTGGATGCCGACGAAGATCGTCTTCAGATCATCGTGGACGACACCGTCGTATTGGACGAAACCGACACCGATTTCGACATTGTCGGTGCTGGCGGAAACGAATGGGGCTGGAGCATCGGCAGTTCGACAAAACGCTGGTTTGACGGAGAGGTCACGGCATTCAGCGTCGATGACGATTTCACGTTTGTCGATGACGGTAGCCAGTATGTGGATGACGCCCCGCTTCTGGGATGATCCATCCAACACATGAACAGATTAAAACCGGCGACAGTCTAGTCGCCGGTTTTTTCGTGCGTGGTCGGCACTGTTCACCCCGGCGCTTATTAGTTTGTGATAGACCAACGCAGCACGCGGGCCTCGCGCAGGAGGTCTGAAAATGGGTTCGGTTTGTCGGAAAGGCCCTATATTCGACCGCCCAGACTTCTGCGTAACATTCCCAGGAAGTTTCGTAGGTTCCTGGTGACAGTATTTTGGCGACTCATCGCCATTAGATGCAGTCCCCGATAGCGTGGAATGGGCTTGCCCAATATCCAAAGGGCCGCCAACCGCGCAAGAAGGGCGCGGCGTCGGTTGGTCTGGCCGGGCTGCATATTCTCTAACTGGTTGCGGTCGAATGAACTGACTGCCAGCGCATCGTCGGATACGGCGTCTTGCAGCAGGTTTTCGCCCCTCTCGGTGCGGGTGACAATCAGGCTGATACCGTCTTGTTCCTCGAAAAGCGGATAGCCTTGCGCGTCACAACTCCAAGCATCCGCGCAAACCAAATCGGCTGCCACTCCCGTGCCATCTGCACAAATCTTGCACCGATGCTGCACATGAGAAGACAGGACCCCGCCCCAGGAGTCGTGGTAGCTCATCGACCGCGTGTTGCCGTCACGCAGCGTGGCCGTCGCGCGGCCCGGCCATCCGTTTCCGCGATATCGGAATGCGCGGACGTTATCGGGGTTTGTGCCAAGCGCTTCCAACACCTTTTCGCTTCCCAAGAGGGAGGGCACACCCGCACAGAAGAACGAGACCATGAAGGGGATCTGCGCATCTATGCGTGGATCGACCCTGGCCAATGCGCGCAATGCCACGATATCACATGGTTTCCCGACAAAGGCGAAGGTCTTTCCCGTCGCCAAGTGACGATCCAGTTCCGCCAGCGGCGTCGACGGCGCATAGCGAGAGCCCGCTGCCGCCAGCACGTCGCTGCCCGTATCGCTGAGAATCGTGACGTTTGCCGTCGGAAGTTCGTTGCTGGGACCGATCTGGATGACATGATCAACCTGCCCGCTGTCCAGAAGATGGACCAGAACGGCGGACAAGGCACCGCCCGAAGACGCAGCAAACCGCAGGTCTTGATCGACCGCATGGCCGGTGCGCATCTTCAGGTAGGGGCCCCAGATCACATCGTCCACCCGGTTTTCTGCATCGACGGTTTGACCTATACCGGGGCAAATCAACGCAACGGTTTCTTCCTCGCGGGCAGACAGGGGTTCGCTGATCTGCGGTCGCAAAAAACCCGGGTCTTGCACTGCCATGGTGATTTTGGATGGCGCTACCGCGGCGCATCCGCCACAGCCTGAACAAAGATTTCCCCGCGCAACACGCGCCAAGGTTCCTGATCGTTTCACGAGCTCATCGCGCGCTTGCCGCTTCATTATTGGTTCTCTCAATGATCTTTGCGTGTTAACGACGGCCCCAGTTAAATGAAGTATTCGCCCGAAAAAGGGTATGTTTGAAGTAAGACGTCAAATCAGCGGTTCCATACATTGCTAATTTATCACAAAATGCAGCGAATTCAGCGTTTGATGTGATTGGGATGAGCGACCTGTAATCCCTTGATTGTTTGAGATCAAACAAACTCAGTCAATGGTCAACCACCAAAGCATCCGGATGCCGCTTTGGAAACTGACATCAAAAAGGCCCAGAGCTTGAAATATCGCCGTGATCAGAAGCTACTATATCGACGCGAGTCTCCGGACAACCCTGATCGATCCGTTCCAGAAACACTTCTGCATGAGCCACCCAAGGGAAGTTCCAAATGGAATTCTCAAAGAGTCCTGGCAGAGGCGAAGCACGGGCTTCCGGTCATTCTTGCGTTGCTGTTTCTTGTCACCTTGCTGATCCCAGTACGGGTCCGGCTGGGACCCTTGCTCTTGTTCCCTTATCGGATGTGGCTGCTGTTGTTGTTCATTCCCCTTTTGATAGCGCTGCTCCGCGGAAGGGCGGGGCCGATCTTGATTGTGGACTGGTGCATGGTCGGGGCGGCGATCTGGGCGGTCATATCCTTGCTGGCCAACCATCCGGTTGGGCTGATCATCGAACCCGCTGGCGCACATACAATTGAGTTTCTGGGTGCATATCTGCTTGGACGCATCACGATTAGATCTGCGGATGATTTTCATCGTATTGTCAAAGTGTTCTTTATGATCGTGCTGATCATGTTGCCGTTCGCTCTGATGGAAAGCATCCTGCATCGCCCGATTCTTCTTCAGTTGATCGGGCAAAACAGCGTGGCGGTGGATATCGGCACGCGTATGGGCTTGCGGCGGGCGCAGACCGCTTTTGAACATCCGATCCTTTTTGGCGCGTTCGTCTCGGCTGGTCTGGGGCTGGTCTGGTATTCCTATGCTTTTGGCGGGTCTGCCCTGAAGCGCATATTCGGAACCTGCGTGATCGGCGTTTCGACCATGCTGTCGTTGTCTTCGGGTGCCTTGATGGCATTTGCGGTGCAGACCGTATTCATTGCGTGGGAATGGGCGCTGAAATCCTACAAGAGGCGGTGGGCTGTGTTCGGTTGGGGGGCGGCAGCGGCATATGTGCTGATCGACCTGTTTACGACGGCGTCACCGTTTCACGTCTTGGTCCGGTATGCGACCTTCAGTATGCAAAGCTCTTACAACCGCATTCTGATCTGGCAATATGGTATGCAGAATATCTGGGATAATCCGCTGTTCGGGTTGGGCTTGAACGACTGGGTTCGCCCCAGATGGATGAGCGCGAGCATCGACAATTTCTGGCTTTTGATTGCGATGCGCTACGGCTTGCCGTTCTTCATTCTTGTGGTATTTGCGCTGATTCTGCTAATCTGGCGCATCAGCAGGATGCCCATGCCCAATCCGTCGGACCGGGCGGCGCGGGCTGCATTTTTGACAACCTTTGGCGGCATTGCCCTTGCCGCCGGCACTGTGCATTATTGGAACGGAGTATTTTCTTTCATAATGTTTTTGATCGGATCGAGTGTCTGGATGATCAGCGGCGGCGTCTCGCACTCCAGCCAGTCAGATCAATTTACAAAGAACGACCAAGGGCCAGCGCGTCGCGCGCCAGGTTTGAAATCCGGAGATATTACGAATGCACGTTCTTATAACCGCCCCAAGACTTAATGGTGAGGGGCTGGGCGAGGTTCGCAAGTCATTCCAACTGGTTGAGGCATTGGCACGGAAAATTCCGCTGACCGTATTGGCGTTTGAAAACGGCAGCGGAACGCCATTGGCGCAACAGCTACCCGATTGCGAGGTCATCACCTTCGACCCCCCCGCCTGGGTCAAGCGGCGCAACCGGTTGGCGGCGATGCTGAAGCCCGAGGTTTTCGTGTTCAATCACATGGTTCTGAATTGGCTTCGCAGCACGGGCCGGACGTTCGATCTGGCCCATCAGATGCTGCCCGCCGGTGCCCGATATCCGACCGTTCTGCGCAAGACGGGTATGCCATATATCATCGGGTCTGTCGGCGGAAGTCTCAGCACACCCGAGGCGTTTCGCGACGAAGTCAATTCCGAAAGCTGGTTCGCGCGGCTTCGCTTCTTGGACCAGTTTCGGTTCCGCCATGATCCGTGGTTGCGTGCCAGCTATGCCCAGGCCGAAATCGTTCTGGGCGTCGCACCTTACATGAAAGACATTCTGGCCGATCTCGAGATCGCGCGGTTTGAACCTTTCATGCGACAAGGCATCAGAAAGCTGGCCCCGGAAACGAAAAGGGACAGTGTCGAAGGTCAATTGAAGCTTCTTCACGTCGGGCGGGTGGTGCGAACCAAGGGCTTACGTGACTGCATCCGCGCCATGGCCCATTTGTCCGACCACCAAGGCATCACGTTGACCAGTGTCGGCGATGGCGAGGACTTGGAGGCTTGCAAGGCCGAAGCGAAAGAACTGGGTGTCGCCGATCGTGTCCGGTTCGAAGGCTTCCAGCCGCGCGAGCGTGTCGAGGAATATTATCGCAACAGCGACGCTTTGCTGTTTCCCAGTTTCCGGGAATCGATGGGCGGTGTGATCTTCGAGGCGATGAATTGGGGGCTTCCTGTGATTACGGTCGCACGGGGAGGGCCAGATTGGATTGTGAGCGAGGAATTCGGTCTGAAGGTCCCCGTCGAAACGCCCGAGCAAATGGCCAAGGACCTTGCCGCGGCCGTCCTGACCCTGGCCAAAGACCCCGAACTCAGAACGCGCATGGGCCACGAAGCGCGAGAATATCTGAAGCGAGAGGCCACCTGGCCCGCAAAGGCGGATATCCTGATAAACCTGTATTCAGAAGTCCTTGCGGCCAGAAGTTGAAACTACACAGCGCCCGGTAACAGAAATCATCGCGAGGCACCCCATGAGCGCCACCCAATACAACGACCTTCTTCTGCATGTCGGGTATCCGAAAGCCGGGTCAACGTCGTTGCAAAGAAGGCTGTTCACCAACCCCTCATCCGGCTTTTGCAGCCCGTGGGGGCAACAGGCCCCGATCCTGATCGAGCATGTCCGTGTGACGGATACGTTTGTATTTGATGAAGCCGTGGATGAGCTGCGCGCCACCTATGACGAGGAAATCAAAGAGGCGCGGAGCAAGAACCTTACCCCGGTTCTGTCTTTCGAACACCTTTTGGTTGACCCGATGGGGGGGCAGGTTGACCGACGCGAGGGCATCCGGCGGATGTCCACACTGTTTCCCGGTGCCAAGGTTCTGCTGATCATCCGAGAGCAAAAATCCATCATCCTGTCCGCATACCTGGAACATCTGCGGCGCGGGTTTGCGACCAAGCTCGACCGGTTTCTGGGGATCGACAAACGCCGAGAGCCGGGCTTTGGCTGCACATGCCCATTGGATCTGTTCCTGTATGATAGGTTGATTTCCCATATGTTCGAGCATTTCGGGAAGGAAAACGTGCTGGTCCTACCGTTGGAGCAGCTTGGCAGCAGTGCTTTCCTCGAACAGATCTATAGTTTTGTCGGGCAGCCATTCCACGAAGACGCCGTGAAAAGGATGCAAAGCAAGCAGCGGCAGGCGCGCAAAAGCGATTTCGTCTTCCTCAGACCGCTTAACCGCATCGGGATGAGCAGATATATGACCCGCGACCGGGACAGTCTTTTGCGCAAGGCCGCTTATGGGTTGAATCTTGCGCTCAATCCATTGACGCCTGCAACCTTGTATAACCGCAACCGGCGCCTGATGAAGCAAAGGATCGCGGGGCATGTTGGTGACTATTTCGAGGATAGCAATCGTCGGACGTCTGAATTGACCGGGATTGATCTTGCATCGCTCGGATATCCAGTTGGCAAACTACCAACCTCCAAAACCCGCAGTAAGAACAATGATCCGAAGACCTGAATTGATGCTCAGACAAGCCCTCCTGATTTTGGGTAGCAATATCTTCGGTGAACTCAAGCTGGAATGATATTAAACGGCAAGTGGTCAGGAGAGTTTACAACGCCTGTCAGATCATTCTGAGGTGTTGTCTGAGGTCAGCGCTGGATGGACAGATTTGAGATTTGAAAAACGGCGTGTTTCCGGTTCGTCTTATCACTTGTCAGATCGAGATGACGAAGAAGCCTCAGAGGTCGAAAGACGCCGCCGATAGGGTGGTCAGAATGTCGCTTCGGCAATCACGACCTTCCGGGAAACAGCATTTATTCTGCAAATCCATTGACCCATTCTTGACGACGTTGCCAGACCTCATGCCAAATCCTGTGTGTTTCGCCTCGGCCGCGTCGGACCCAAACTCGGCCGAAAAGATATCGGGACAAAGGGTATGCGGCGAATAACAATCTGGCAACCGGCTGTTGCCAAACCGGAAAGTAGCGGTTCATCAACTCGCCCTTGGCTCTTAAGACCTTTACCTGACGGTCTGCACGAACCGTTTCAGATATGCCACCGTAATGAATGATTGTCGCATCTGGTGTCACCATAGGTGCCGCACCCAGGCTGCGCCGCGCTCGCAGACATAGGTCGGCTTCTTCCCCGTACATGAAGAATGTCAGATCAAACCCGTTAAGGGTTTGCCAATCATCCGCTCTTATCAGAAAAAAACATCCACTCACGATGTCCACCTGCCGCTGGGTGCTGCGATCCCAACCACCATAAGCTTCGGCGTTAAATATAGGGCTGCGTGGGAATATCCCGGTTAAGCCGGTGGTTCGGCAAAACACACTCCAGAACGTGAACTGCCGCCAACAAGAGGACGGATTCAAAGACATGTCGTCGTAAAGAGTGCGTCCCCCCCAGATTCTTGCGCCCGGCTGTTGTTCTGCGAAGTTAAGCAACTTGTCGATTGCATGGTCCAAAACCACGGTATCTGGGTTGAGCAACAACAGATAATCACCCTTGGCGTGCTCGGCTGCCAAATTATTGGCCTTTGCGAATCCGTGATTTTCCGTTTCCGCCATTAACACACAATCGGAAAACTCTGCTGCAATTGCATCTGCTGACCCGTCGGTCGAAGCGTTGTCAACGACAATGAGCTCATAAGAAACGTTTGTTTCTTTTTTTATTGAACGCAGACATGCCAGAGTTTCGGCGCGCGTGTTGTAGCTGACGACAATAATTGACAGTTTCGGCATACGGTGGTTGTTCCTGCTCTCGGGCGGATAACCTCATTCGCTTGTTGGCGCGACAATGATAGCTGTTTGCAGAGGGTGTATACAGAGCCCTAGAGCGGCACAAATCTTGGCATACGCGGCAGCGATGTGTTCATGAAGTCGATCAGGCGTGCATCTGCGTCCGCTTCGGTTTCATCTGCACGGATGGGGGTGACATAACGCACCAATGCACCGTCTGTCCGGCCCATGGTGATGCTGTCGATGACGACGCCGATCTTCGCGGTGAAATCGTTGGTTTGGCGCTTACCGCGCTGTTCAAACCAGTAATAGACCAGTTGCTTGTTCATTTCTTTCTGAATGACCGCACGGTTGACGTTGAAGCTGCCATAGGCCGGAACGTTCGTGGTAACTTTGGTCGGTTCAAGGCTGAACACCTCCCACCCGCCGACGGGCAGGCAAACTTCGGGCGAATGGATCCCGCTGCCTTCGGTCTGTTTGTCATAGAAGGCCACGAACATGTTGACGAAATCGGGCGATCTCGGTGCGACATAGGTAATGTTCAGGTAATCACTTGCACCCAGCACCTGTTCAACCTCTGGCTCCAGCCGCTCTGACGTGCCTGACCAGTCGTCAAATTGGCGTGGGAACAGCGTGAAGGGTTCACGGTCCATTTTGATGGTTTCGCTTCCTTGCAGGGTCATCCAACCAACGGACACCGCCATCGTCAAAGCCGTGGCCGTGGCCATTGCCATGGATGGCTGGATGCCAAAAAAGCGTCCGGCCACACTCCCAAAACCCTGCGTGTCCAGGTCGATCGCTTCGCTGAGCGGTTTCGGGTCACGGGTCATGCGTTGCAAAACGATGGCCATAAGAAACAGGATCAGGATGCAGATGACGAAAATGACCCAACCCTGGAAGAAATGCAGAAACCCTTCAGCTTGTTCAATGCCGTAACGGTCCACAACCACCCCGATGATCCCAATCCGCACCGAGTTCATGACCACGGTCAACGGGGCGGCCGACAGCAACAACACCGCCTTGTGCCAGATCGGACCGCGATAGAGGATCGCGAAAAGATACGAAAAGCTGAGGATGGGGAAAAGATAGCGCAGACCGGAACAGGCCTCGGCGACCTGCAATTTATAGACACCAAGGTCGATAATATTGCCTTCCAGAAAGACGGATACGCCGGCAAGGCTGACGAACCAGACGCCCAGTTCCGAGGAGATATACTGCAACAGGATGGTCATCTTCCAGTACAGAAACTGTGGCAGCGGAAGCATGAACACCAGGTGCACAACCGGCAACTGATGGGTTCGACCGCGTTTCCAGCCAAACACCACCAACACCACGCCGCCTGCCCATATGATCATGGCATAGGTGACGATGTCAGGAATGCGGGTCAGGTTGCCCAGAGTGGCAATCGCCAATGCCACCAGAATGACGGCAATTCCGGGCCAGCGGTCCCGCACAGTCAGATCGGGCAGGGGGGCTTTGCGCAATTCCCGTAAGAACAGGTAAAGCGAGATGATCGGGATCAGGGGGCCATGGCTGTATTCAGGTGTCGACCAGGCTTTCAACAGCGACAGAATACCGATCCAGAACACCGGAATCGAGCTGAGGATGAGGACGACAAACCAAAAGACCCCGGCAATGTTCAGGTTTGGAAATATTTGGGTGGGTTGATGTAGTTTGTCACTTGTAACGGACATGGATCCCGTTCCTCAATATCTTGGTCAGCAATTGGTCAAACAGAGTCTGTATAATATGGTAACGTTTTTAGCAGACTTTCCTGGGCCAAGCCTACTGAAAATCCATTTCTTCTTACAAAAAAGGGCATCCTTCACTGGAAAGTGAAAGAAGTGTTCGCAAACCGGAAACGATCGGGCAACCAGAACACGATTAATACGCCTGCCGGATCATTGCCGCCGGTCGGGGACGGTCTTGATCAATTTGCGGCCTCTGTTCTGGCTTCGTTCAACCGCGCCACCTCTGCGTCGATGGTGGCCGCGAACTCGGGCAGGTTCTCGGGGTTCAGCATGGCTTTGACTTTGTCGAACTGGGCCAGCGCCTCTTCCGTCCGGTTTACAGCGGCATACGCCATCGCCAGATGATATTGCACCGTCGTATTGGTTTCCAGCTTCTGAGCGGCGGGTTCCAGATATTCGATTGCCTCGTTGAAGTTTTGCAGGCGATAGGCAATCCAGCCGTAAGTATCCTGGAACGGGGCGACATCCGACCCGCGCAATCGGCGTGCGACAACATAGGCACGTTCAAGGCTATCCGTATCTTCGCGATGATCTGCCAAAAGGCTGGCAAGGTTGTTGGCAACGATCTGGTTGTTGCTGTCGGCAGCATAGAGTTGTTCATAGATCGCTATTGCACCATCAATGTCACCGGCCGTTTCAAGCTCTCCGGCCTCGATCCACATAAGCTCTGCGTTGTCGGGAAGTTTTGCGCGAGCGGCCTTCAAGGTCGCCATTGCCGCGTCCTGATCGCCATTGCCGCGATGCAGACGATACAAGGCGACCCAGACTTCTGGTCGTTGATCGTTTTCGTCCAGCAATCCGTCAAAGATGGACTGTGCCTCGGCCATGCGATTGCTTTGCACAAGAATGGACGCCCGCACAAACCGCAGAACCGGCGCGTCGGGAGTCACCCCAAGCAACCCATCGACGTGAGCCAGGGCTTGATCGGTGTCACCCTGTTCCAAAAGGCGACGAATGATCGCGATATCGGCGGAATCAACGCCCTCGGTGTCAGCCGAGACGGCTTCCAGAAACGCGTCAAGCTCGTCCTCGCGGTTCTGTGCAGACAGCATCTGGGCGGTCAGATTGTTGGCAATTTCCGTCGTCTGTTCGGTGTCCAGTCCCCGCAAGGTCCGTGCAACATGGTCGCTGCGCCCCCAATCCTGCATCTCGATATAAAGGCTGCCCAACGCTGCCAGAAGTCTGACGTTGTTTGGTTGCACGCGCAACGCACCTAACAGGGCATCCTCGGCGGGACGAAGCTTGCCCTGATTGACCAGATGCCGGGCATAGCGCAGACTTTCTTCGGAACCATTTCCGGAATTCTCGACGGCAAGTGCCAGCATTTCCGACATCAGTTCCTTGTTGCCGTCGCGTTCATGGGCACGTGCCATCAGGGTCATGATTTCGGGGTCGTTGGGGGTGTCGGCCAGCGCCGCGCGCAGCGACACAATGGCGTCGCCTGTCTGGTCGTCTTCGATCAACCATTCAGCCCGCCGCTTCAATGCTTCGGAATGTGTGGCGTCTCGTTCCAGCACCTCCTCGATCAACGCGCGCGCACCGACCGGGTTGCCTGTGATATCAAGCATGCGCGCCAAGCCAACCTTGACATTGTCCGTCGCGTCCGATGGTTCTTCGGTCTCAAGGATATTCTGCATCTCGGCGATCGCCTCATCCCGTGCGCCGATATCGAAATTGATCGAGGCGCGCAACGACCGATAGACGGGCTGAAGCCCTCCATCTTCAGCAATCAGCTTATCAAGTTCTGCCTTGGCGGCGTCGTTGCCGCGAAACTCGACCATAAAGCGGATCAGCGTCGCTCCGTCCTCGGGATTTTCATCTTGGGGGTCAACACGATCGCGGAGCAGAGCTTCAGCCTCATCCACGTTGCCGTGCGTAATGTGCCATTGCACCAGCGCCGCCAGGATCTGCCTGTCTTCCGGGAAAGTTTCAACCATTTGTGTCAGCTGATCTTTCACGGCAGTGGATGCGTTGGTTGTATACAGAATGCGAAGCCGTTTTTGCAGAAGTTCAAGGTTTTTGGGGTCTATTTCCAGCGCGTCGTCCACGGACGCCAAGGCGTTGTTCCAGTCCTTCATCCGGATATAATCGTCGATCAGCAATCGGCGCAGACCCAGATGTGTGGGATCTTGCTCCAGCAGGTCAGTGGCGGCGGATTTTGCTTCGATGCGGGCGGTTTCGTTTCCGGCGATCACCGCATCACGATAAGCAAGCGCCGCGACAGCAATTCGAACTTTCAGATCGTCGGGCGCAAGCGTGGCTGCATATTCTCCGTGGCGGCGCAACTCGTCCCAGTTTCCATTTTCCAAAGCCATTTCCGCCAGAGATATCCGGCCTTCCAGGTCATCAGGATATTGCTCGACGAGCCGAAGATACTGGCTATACGCCTCGGCGATTTCACCGGCGTCCCACTGCATCTTGGCATAGGTCAAACGTGCTTCGCGGTGTTTGCCGTTCAGGCTGAAAACGTTCTGGAACTCGACGCCCGCACGTGCAGTATCGCCGTTTTCAAGATGCTCAAGCGCGGCCTTGAAATGTTCTTCGGCGCGTTCTTCGGATGTTTGACAGCCTGCAAGAACGGTCAGGGTGAAAGCGAGGAAAATACCGGGAAGGAAACGAAGGGTCATGGATGTCACAAAGCTCTGATAATTAGGGCGCGCGCGCGGCGTGCAATGCGTCAAATGTGTTTATAACACATCTCTATACAATGTCTTTTCACGAAAACAGGCAAGATCGGTGCAGACAATCGCTGTTCTGTCCGGCGTCATATTACTGTCAAAAGTGTTACAGAAATAAAAAAGGGCCGAGAAATCGGCCCTTTTTTCTGACGCATGATCGTGCTGATCAGGCGGCTTTTTTACGCTTGCGCGACAGTGCGCCAAGACCGGCCAGACCGCCAAGCAGCAGGAAGCCAGCAGCCGGCAGCGGAACTGGTGCGACCTTGAAGCTCTTGATGCGGAAGTTGTCGAAGATTCCGTCAGCAGCGACCGTAAACGACGTCGCAACCGGCTTCCCGAAGTAATAGGGGTTGCTGTTGGATTCATCGGCGACTTTAACGCCATTGACATAAATGTCAGCGTCATCGCTTCCGCTGAAATACGAGAATGTCACCGACACCAGGCGCACCGCACGGTCGAAGGTGAATGTAATGGCTTCATCAACAAGCCCATCCAATTGCGAATTGGAGTCGAGAAACCCGGTAACACCAAGACCCGCAGAAGTCTGAGTCAGATAGTCATTGGTTGGACCCCAACGCCACGGGTCGATATTGCCCGAAACCGTTCCCGACGAGAATGAGCCATACTGGCCCAGCGAAGTCACGTCGCCCCCGGTTCTTAGATCAACAACCGTTGCAGCACTGGCGGCGGTCGCCATCATGCCCACAACAGCTGTAGTTGCTAGAAGTTTTTTCATACTCTTACCCTTCTTATGAATTGCTCAAATAAACCCAAGCTCACTCGTTCAAAAAATACACCACCAAGGAAAAGCTATCATGTGATAAAGCCGGTGTCACTCAGAATTTAGGCAATTTTGTGCCGAATAAGGCAAGAATGAGACTTTTCAATTGTATAGTCGTGGCTTGTTCGGGCGGTAGGTTCAAACTGTATACGAAAACGAAACAATGAGTGCGTGATTACTGGGTTTGCTGGACAACCGCAGGCAGGCCATCGACGCCCTCGACAATTGGGTAACGAGGCTGTTTTCCACCGGTTTTTCCTTCTGCATCAAAGCTCTGCTCTCCAAACTCGGACCGCCGCACCCAGCCCGTCAGTGATGTCCCATCATAAGTGAAATCATCAGCCCAGTCTGTTCTGGGAAACACAACAGGGTCAAAGATTTGACCGTCCCGAGCTGTGCGCACCAGCCGGGTGATTCGCATATCTGCCTCTGGCCCCGGTGAGTAGTAGCGCGTTTCATGATCGGGAAGCAGAACCGACAGGAATGCCGGTGCGCTGTCATAGACCCCGTTGTAAGCGATCACTGCAATATCGACACGACTGGATGACACATCATCCGATCCGGCGACAATACTGGGCCCCTGCCAGCCAATCGTGATCCGCGCCGAGGTTCCGGTGTCGTCCAGTGGTGCGATAGTGACCTGCCTGCGGTCGCCGCGCAAAAGCACCCAATTGAAGGTCAGGGGGCGGCCATTGGGGTCGACGGTGTCTTTGGCGGACAAAACCATTTCGCGTTTGTAGCGATGACTGCGCCAAACACGCGCGATCGCTGAAGGCGTATCAAACAACCGTTCGGACAGACCATCGCCAAACACGTCGACCCCCGGTTGGTTCTCGGGTTCCTCCAGAACCGACAGTTGGACCATCGGCGGGATATTGTCAGGCTGTATGGCGTTGGCGAGGGCAACCAATCGTTCAAGGTTGATCCCCTCAGCCGGGAACGCCGTGGGGTGGGCGACAGCGGCCAGATAGGCCCCACGTTCGCGCACCTGATTGCGACTTCGACGAAACACCATCTGAACCGTCGATGCCAACAATCCCGTTTCCATCAATCGCGCCTTTGTATCGGGGCGAAATGCGGCAAGGATCATCGCCAAGGCTTCCAAATGCGGTTGATCCGAGCCGGACGACCCCTGAGAAATGATGTAATAGGGTGTATTGGCCGGAAGCATGTCCTTTCCGCCGGGTTCATGATCTCGATAGGACGGATAGACGTGGATCTGCCCGTTCACGTAATTCTGATATAGGGCCTCGGCCCCAACGGGCTGCATCCCTGTCAGAACCATTCGCGGCACGGAGCGCGCAAACGGGCCAGCCGTCAAAGCGGTCGAGGAATTGCCGATCACCGGGACATCGAACAACAGTCCGACGGCGGCGCCATAATCTATATTCTGATCCCGCAACACCGGGTGATACAGCAACTCGGTCAGCTGTGGGTGAGCCTTCACATTCAATCGGGAATGGCCCCGATCGCGATTGTCGTACAGGTCGCCGCGATTGCCTGCCGCCTTGCCCTGCGCGACCAGTTGCGCAAGCAACTGATGGCCGCGTTTTTTCTTTTTGGGCCCAAGGACTGGGGCGTTGGTCAGGGTGGGAAATGTGACCCGGACGGTCGGGCGGTCGGTCAGCGGCGGTGGGGGCAGATGCACCGGCGCAAGATAGGCGACGCCGCCATTGACCACCACAGGGGCGGGATCGGTTTCGCCCAGGCTCCACGCCTCGTTCTGCGCCCAGGCTGGCGAAGCGACGGACAGAAACAGCCCTGCGACAAGGACCGGAACGGGGGATATTCCGCCAGCCGCCCACATGACATCACCGATCCAGCAGAGGGCGGTGGCCGCGCAATCGCCAGCCTTGCCCCACAGCCGCAGTCATCAGGAATGGCCCCGTGATTTCATACACCCGCGAACGCGCATCCAACGCGCCGCTATCGGCGACGTGAAACAGCTCGAACAACCCCAGCGCGGCAAGTCCCGACAGGGCCAACCAGATATCCGATAGCGATCCGCGCTGGCCGTTGATGATCCAGATCACCCAGCCGGGGGCGGTCGGGTCTCCGACCCGGGGGTGCCCGGACGATGTTGCACAGGTCAGATCGGTCGTCGGCGTGGCTGGCATAAGATGCGGCTTCTCAAATAAAATAGAACAGAATCACAAGGTAATGTGGTCATAATACTATAAACGCGGGCTTTTGCCTTGTGCCGACATGGCATCCGCCCGCCATCGACCACCACGGGGATAAGCCACGACCATGAACGCCTTGGATACTTATGACGTTGACACGGTGGTTGCGGGGGGTGGCGTGATCGGCATCGCGATTGCCCGCGCGCTGTCTCTGGCCGGGCGCGAGGTCTGGCTGCTTGAGAAGAACGCCCAGATCGGCGAAGAGACCAGCGCCCGCAATTCCGAAGTCATCCACGCAGGCATCTATTACGACCAAGGCTCGTTGAAAGCGCACCATTGCGTGCGTGGCAAGGCGCTTTTGTATAGGTATTGTGCCGACAGAGGTGTGCCCCATCGACGTTGTGGCAAGCTGATTGTTGCAGCTTTGCAAGACGAGGTGCCGCGCCTTGCGGGCATCGCCGAGCGCGCGGCGATGAACGGCGTCAGCGACCTGCGACCCCTGAGTGCCGCCGAGGCGTTGGAGATGGAGCCAGAGCTGAACGTGAAGGCGGCGCTGTGGTCGCCGTCGACCGGGATCGTGGACAGTCACGCCCTGATGCTGGCCCTGCTGGGCGAGGCCGAGGCACACGGCACCACGACCGCCCTGCGCGCACCCATCACCGGTGGGGCGTTGGGGTCGGATGGTCGGATCACCCTTGAAATCAATGGCGATGAACCTCTGCGGTTGCGTGCGCGGTCTTTCGTGAATGCCGCCGGGCTGTGGTCTTCGGAACTGATGCGCGCCATCGACGGCCTGCCGCCGCCGCCCGAACTGTCCCTTGTGAAAGGCAACTATTTTCGGCTGGGGCGCAAGGCACCGTTTTCGACCCTTATCTATCCGGTGCCACGTGATGGCGGGCTGGGCGTTCACCTGACGCTGGACATGGGGGGGCAGGCGAAATTCGGGCCGGACACAGAGTGGTTGGGGTCAAACGATCCCGCGCAGATCGACTATGCCGTCAGCACCGACCGGCGTGGTGCGTTTGCGGACGCGATCCGGCAATACTGGCCCGCGATCACCGATGCCGACCTTGTTCCCGGCTATTCCGGGGTTCGCCCCAAGTTGGCGGGTGCTGCGTATCCAGATTTCTGTATCAAGGGGCCAAACGATCACGGCCTTGGGCAGCATGTGTTTCTTTATGGGATTGAATCACCCGGCTTAACCTCTTGTCTTTCGATCGCGCAACATGTCGCTGATCTGCTGACCGACGAGGGTTGACCGGGGCAGGTCGTTTGCATCCATCGACCACACATAATCAAGTTATACACGGGCAGCATTCAGAGGACATCGGTGACAAGATACTTGCCGAAAAGCTGTGAGGCGCTTATTAAAAAGAGATGCTCGGCGAAAAATTATTGTTGCCAGAGCACTGTTTAACAGCGCGAAATAGATTTTAGAACACTTTGTTGTCAACCCGAGGTCTTACCATGCATACATCCGGTGCCGTCAATCCGTCGAGAATTCAGCGAGCAATTGCGACCCGTGTAGCCTCGGTGATCAGGGGTGGTGCTCTCTAGCATGGGACAAGAGTCACATTCAGCGCGTATCGCATTGTTTTCACTAAGAAATAATGAGAACCACGTTTCCCGTTCACACGGCTATGAATTTGAAGATGCTATTGCTCGGGGCTTGGATGATGCGACGCTTTTCACTCCCGATCCCCTGCAAATGTCGTGGCCGCTTATCAAAGCCAAGCGATATCTGTCAGCACGCGTCGGGAAGGCGCTGCAATTGCCATCAGGGCTGAAGTCGGTCGAATTCTCGCAGGACTATGACCTTTTCTTTTACAGCATCGCACATCTGGAAGACCTTCATTTCCTGTCTTCCCTGAAAGGTTGGAGAACCCGGTCTTCCAAGGCGATTTGTTGGATACAAGAGCTTTGGCTACAGCGGCTGGACCAAATCCCCGCCCTTGTGGATCAACTGAATACGTTTGACCATGTGATCTGCTCGTTTGTCGAAACAGCACAGGTCTTGCGCGAGCGGTTGAACGTTCCGGTTCTGTATCTGCCGTGGGGCGTGGACATGATGCGCTTTTGCCCCTATCCCAATCCGCCGCACCGCGCAATTGACATGCTGAGCATCGGCGTGGGCCATGCGAACACTCATAAAGCCCTAATTGATTTTGCGGACAAAACCGGGACGTTCTATTCGTATGAAACAATCTCTGGCCGTGCGATCATGCAGGACTATCGCGCGCACAGAGATAACTACATCGGACAGCTCAAAAGGGCGAAATACTTTTTCTCATACATCGCGAAAGTGGAACGGACCGAAGAGCGTGGCCGGCAGGTCGAGTTCGGACTGCGGTATCTGGAAGGCTTGGCGGCAGGTGCCGTTGTGTTGGGAAACCACATCGACAGCGATGCGTTCCGAAAGCATCTGGGTTGGGAAGACGCCGTGATCGAGACACCGTATGATTGCCCGAATATCGGCGACATCATCGCCGCGCTTGAGAAAGACCCAAAGCGGCTTGCCAAGATCCGACAGCGCAATATCACCCAATGCTTGAAGCACCACGATCATCTTAACCGATGGGAAAAGGTGTTGGAGCTTGCCGGGTTGCCCACGCACCCCAAATTGGAGGCTCGTCGTGCCGCGTTGGCAGAACGCGTCAAGATGGCAGAACAGACAAAAGAGAAGGCGACCACCTAAGTGATCGCCTGACCTGTCGGTCCTGTTTGACGGGTTGCTAACCGACGACGCGGAATTCTTCGTCCAGCCGTCCTTCGGCAACCAGCGCTTCCAATTGAGCCAATCGCTTGTATTTGCGGCCCTCGAAATCGTCGGTCACAAGACCATAGGACTTGACGGCGTCATACAACTGTTGTGCCCCGCGCTTGGCGTCCCAGATCGGTTCAAACCCCGGGATCAACCGTTCGATCTTCGCTGAACTGACGCGATATGATCGGTTGTCCGGTCCCGCATCAGACGCATAGTCGATCTCGGACCCATCGACGGTGTCGGCCACAATCTCGGCCAGTTCCTTGATCTGATAGTTGTTTTCCGTGCGGCAGACATTGAAGGCCTCGCCCCGGATCGCGTCGGCATCGGCATCAAGAGCAGCCAGGAAGGCGCGGGCCATATCCTCGACATGGATGATGGGCCGCCACGGCGTGCCATCCGACATCATCATGATCTTGCCGGTGGTGAACGCGTGCGCAATCAGGTTGTTCAATACAATATCGAACCGCATTCGCGGACTGACCCCATAGGCGGTGGCGAACCGCAGGAAGACCGGGCAGAAATCGTCATCTGCCAACGGTTTCAGATCGCGTTCTGCCAGCACCTTGGACACGCCGTAATCGGTCTGCGGGTTCAGCTTGCCGCCTTCGTCCACCAGGCCTTCGCCCGCCTTGCCATAGTTCGAACAGGACGAGGCAAAGACGAAGCGGGACACGCCTGCCTCTTTCGCGCAGCGTGCGACATGCACGGTGCCTTCGTGGTTGATCGCCTGGGTCAGACCGGGCCGCAACTGTCCCAACGGATCGTTGGACAGCGCGGCCAGATGCACGACTGCATCAAAACCCCGCAGATCATCGACCGTCAGGTCGCGAATGTCCTTGCCCAGATTGGGGATGTCGGGCAGATCGCCGCCCGGCGGAAAATCAGCCTGATCAAAGAGATTTATATCGCACCCAGTCACCTGGATTCCCGCCGCGGCCAATACCGGGGCGGTGACCGTCCCCACGTAGCCGAGATGCCCCGTTAGAAGAACCTTCCGTGTTTTCCCATGTTGCCCAGGGTCTGTTACCATTTTTCCACATCTCCTCAAGCCGGCGTTTGTCCGCCAGGTGATCCATACAATACCAGAAACCCGGATGGCGGTATGCCATCAATTCACCCATTTCCATGAGCTTGGGCAGCGGGCCTTCTTCCCACATGATTTCGTCGCCATTCACATCTGCGACGGCCTGAAACACTTCTGGTTCCAGAACAAAGAAACCGCCATTGATCCAATCCACGGCAGTTTCCGGTTTTTCTTCGAACCCGTTGACCTGCCCGTCCTCTTCAACCGACAAATGTCCGAAAGTTGTCAGGGGACGCACCATGGTCATGGTGGCGAGTTTACCATGTGATTTGTGATACGCGACCAATGCGTCGATATCGACATTCGAGACGCCATCACCATAGGTCAGCATGAATGTCTCGCCGCCCAGATAAGGCTCAAGCCGCGCAAGACGGCCGCCGGTCATGGTATCAATACCGGTATCAATCAGGTCGATGGTCCAGGGCGGAATGGGGGCTTGATCATGTCCGTTCCCCTCGGGTTCGCCAAACAGTTCGCGATTGGCAAAATCCACCCGCAGATTGCCGCTATACTGGCACAGATCAGACACGTATTTCTTGATCTGGTCGCCCATATAGCCAAGCGCCAGCACAAAATCATGATGCCCATAGGTCGAATAATGCTGCATGATGTGCCACAGGATCGGTCGGTTCGCGACCTCGACCAGCGGTTTTGGTCGGACGCGGGTTTCTTCGATCAATCTCGACCCTTTACCACCCGCAAAAATTACCGTTTTCAAAATTACCTCCTCAAGAAATCTTAACCAAATGAAACCTGACCGCCGCCGACAATTTGCTTAAGTCGCTTGACTGTATCGACGTTCCAAACCGACAGCACAACTATTGGAGCGATAACCGTCTCTGGCAACGTTTTTTTGCCGTGAATGCTGTGCGTGTGACGCTTAAGCGTAAAATTCGTTGGGGGGGCGCGAAGGTCGGTTTTGTGCATGACTAAACGCTCAATTGTTTTTTCAGGTGATCGGCCAACCGGAGTGACAACTGAACGATTGTCAATGTTGGATTGGCAAAGCCGCCCGAGGCAAACACCGATGATCCGCCGATATAGAGGTTGTCCTGATCGTGAACCCTCAGGTTTGCGTCAACAACTCCGGTGGCAGGGTCGGCGCTCATCCGTGTGCCGCCCATGTGATGCCAACTCGCGATGACCCCGTCGGCGGGCAGCGGCAGGTTGTCGTCCAACACCCAGTCGAACAGGCGCACACGCCCGATATCCAGATCCGCAAACGCCTGCGCCAATGCCTGAACCGAGCGTGCGATGGTCTTTCGGTCGATCCCAGACCTTTGCCAATGAAGCACCACTTTTGGGATGCCAAGCGCGTCCTTTTCGTCGCCAAGCGCCACGCGATTGTCGGCGGTCGGTGCCTGTTCCCAATAACCCATGATGCGCGCACCGCAGACCAACTTCTTGTCGCCCATCAGCCGTTGGCCCAGCTTTGGCGCGATGCACAGAAGGTCTGCGATCAGGGCACGCGTGCCGGTATAGGCATTTGGGTTCACCTCGAACGAGGCATTGAGCACGCCGTTTTCCCGTTGCGCCGCGGGGCTGAGTGCGAAACGTGCCTGCCCCTCCTCGTCCGGTCCAAGGGCGTCTGCGTCGGCGATGACTTCGGCGACGCTCATGGTAAAATGCTCCATCCAATAGCGGCCTATCCCATCGTGGTTCCTGATGATCTTTCTGTCGTTCTGTTCGTTTATCCACAGAAGCAAGCGCGAGTTTTCGATGCCCCCGGCGCAGAGCACGAAGTAGTCGGCTTCGATGGTCCAGCGTGTGCCTTGCATGGTCTGAACGGTTGCGCTTTGAATGCGGCCCGCATCCGATGTCAGGTTGGTCAGCGCCGTGTTCAGGACAACCCGCAGGTTTTCGCTGGAATCGGCATAGGGGCGGTATTTCTCGCCAAACCTGACGGGCGGGCTGTATTCGAACTTGGTGCGACGTAGAGTATCACCAAGAGACTGATCGTTAAAAATTCCGGGAATTTCCAGAACCTCGGCGGCGGGTTTCAGGTAAGGTAGCAGAGCGTCCGACGCGATCGGCCAGCCGGTCCCGGGGGCCACGAGGTTTTCCTGAAAATCCGATGGATCAAGCGGACGGCAGATGCCACCCCAATGCCCCGACGTGCCGCCAAAATAGCGCAGCCGGGCATATTCAAGGTCGAAATACTCGTCCCCTAGAACGGCGCCCTGATAAAGCGCCTGCGAGGCATCCTCGACCTCTTCCCCGCCTGCTTCGACCAGCAGGACATCAATGCCGGCCTCGGCCAGTTCATGTGCCAGTGTCATACCAGCAGGGCCAGATCCGAAAATGCAGACCCGCGCTGTTTCGATGTGGGTTCGGGGGAAATCTTTGGCATTGATAAACATCTGAAAACCCTCCCTCGGACTAAAATGGACGCCACGTTCGCTGTTCAGGCGTGCTTTGCTAAAATAATATTGTTATAAAACGACAAGTTGTGCTTTGTTTCCCTGGCGCCATCAAAATATCGGGCGTCCGGCTCTTCAATTAAAATTACCCTCGCCCACCAGCGTCCACTGTTGAAGGTGGCATTCTTTGGACCATGCGACCTTTAACGTAGCATACTCTTGCGGAAACAGGAAATTGCCAACATCCGCAATAGTATAGCGGTTGAACGAACACGCCAAACTGGTCCGAAACGCGCATCTACATCTTTTCAATCACCTGACGGGCACCGCGTTCGCCGGATTTGAACGCCTCGTCCGTCCACTGATAGCCCCATTCACCGAACCGACCGACATAGTTGATATCGACGCTGTTCAGCCAATCATGCACGATCGGCAGCGCGGTTTCGCGATCGAGGTCGAAGATGATGTTGGCGTGCGGAATCAGGCGGGCGTCGGTGTGCAGGATTTCTTCGTCCTCGCGGATCAGGCCGATCTTCACCAAATCGTCGATCACCGGCTGGATCAACTCGTCCGGGGTGACATCGACGGGGCGGTATTTGTGCGAATAATAGCACTCGGCCTGGATCGACCCGCAGCCCGGCGGGCACGTCTTGTGTGACATCTTGTGCGGGAAACTGAGGCGGGTGAAGCAGATATCTTCGTCATAGATATAGGTCCAGGTGGCCGGGGTGAAATCGTCGCGCGCCAGCCCGATATTGACGGTGATACAGGTGGTGCAGGCCAGTTTGGCCGCCGCCTCGCGCACGTGATCGGGTGCGCCTTTGACCATCGGGATCAGGTCGGGCAGGGGGATCGACGACACCAGGTGGTCGTAGCTTTCAACCACGCCATTGGCAAATTCGACGGTCCGCGCCTTGGGGTCGATCGCGATGACCTTATGTTCCAGCCGCATGTCGGTCTTTTCCATGAACGGCTTGAGGTATGAGATGAACCCGCCCTCGGTCGGATAGCGGAAGTCCGAGATATAATGCACATCCGGCGTTTCAGCGAAGACGGCGCCGCGGATGACCTCTTCCATCGAGGGGCGATACAGGCGCGGACCCATCCAGACGGTGCTCATCTGGTCGGCATCGACGGTGTGGTATTTCTTGCCGTAGACGGCGGGGAAATGGGTGGCGAAGGTCTCGCCAAACACTGAAATCAGCCATTCGAGGTAATTGGCAGGCTTTTCGACGACATCTTTTTTCGATGCTTCGATAAAGTCCAGGATGCACTGGGTCTTCAACTCGTCTGGCAGGTTGTGCAGGTTGGCCTGCGCAGGGTGCTTGACCCATGCGCCGTGATAATAATTGTTCACATAGGCGTTCAGCTTCTCGAACTTGCCGTCCACGTTGTCGGAAAACAGTTCTTGAAACCGTCCGTCCTTGGAAAACGAGATATGCGGGCCGTCATCGAAGATGAACCCGGTGTCATGCACGAAGGTCGCGGTGTGTCCGCCGGGATAGTCGTTCTTGTCATACATACGCGTTGAAATACCCGCGCCATGGAAATGATGGGCCGCGCCAAGACCGGCCATGCCCGACCCAAGAATGACAATGTTCTGATCGCTCATATCGCTTGTTCTTTCTTCAATTCGTGACGCCACCAGTCGATGGTATCGGCCACTCCTGTTTCCAAATCGAATGTCGGGGTCCAGCCCAGTTCGTCGTGCAGACGGGTGATGTCGGCTTCGACCAGAGGCGGGTCGCCAGGGCGGGCCTCGCGCGCGCCAAGACGGATCAGGTCGGCGGCGCCGGTTTGGCGGCCAATCTCGTTGATCAATGTCGCCAGGGGGATCGCCGCGCCGCTGCCGATATTCACCGGTCCGGTCAGATCGCTTTGCAGAAGGCGCACCATCGCGTCGGCCACGTCGTCCACATGCAGAAAATCGCGGGCCTGCTGGCCATGGGTGCACAGCGCCTCGCGCCCTTCAAGCAGGGAGACGACCACATCGGCCGCCAATCGTCGTGGGTTTTCGCCCGGCCCATACAAAAAGAACGGTCTGGCCCATGACCCGGACAAGTCAAGCGTGTCGCACATAGAGCCGAACGCCGAGAACAGTGCCGCCTTCGCCGCGCCATAGGGCGTGTCGGGGCGCAGGGGGGTGGTGCGCTCGTTCAGTGTGACGGGCTGGCTCCAGTCATATTCCATGCACGAACCGCAGAAGGTGACGCGCGTGCCGCCGGCGTCCGCAAAGGCCGCCAGCAGGTCGATTGAACGGCTGAGCCAGCGGAAGTTCTCGCGCGATTGCTGGTTGCCCGGCCCCATATACCACGCCAGCGCCAACAGATGGCTGGGTCGGTGTTGCGTCATCACCGCGTCAATATCGGCGGCGTCCGACAGATCGGCCCGGATCCAAGTGACGCCATCGCGCGGGGCAGGGGGTGTGTCGCCGCGATAAGTGCCGATGACCGCAAACCCGGCATCGGTCAGTTTTGGCAGACACGCAGCCCCGATAAACCCGGTCGCCCCGGTCACGAGGACTGTCTGAGCATTGTTCAACTTCGAATCCATGAAAACCTAATTTGCTGCAAAATGGGGTTATTTAAGGGCTATTCAGCGATAAGCGGCCATTGCGCGTCTTTTTCGCTGACAACCTCGACGGGGATGGGCCAGTTGATCCCAAGGGCCGGGTCGTCATACCGCAACCCGCCCTCAACCCCCGGTGTATAGAACTCGCTTGCCGAATAATAGGCTTGCGCGCCATCTGTCAGGGCAAGATAGCCATGGGCGAACATCTCGGGCACATAGATCGCTGTGCGGTTTATGGCCGACAGTTCGATCCCGAAATGCTGGCGAAAAGTGGGGCTGTCGGGGCGCAAGTCAACGATCACGTCATAAAGAGCGCCCGAAATGCAGCGCAGGAACTTGGCCTCGGCCGCTGGCGGGGTCTGGTAATGCAGCCCGCGAATTGTGCCCTTCTTTTCGTTGAAGGACAGATTGATCTGGGCAATGTCGGGCTTCAGCCCGTGCGCCTTGAACTCGTCCGCGCAGAAAGCACGGGCGAAATGGCCGCGATCATCGGATATTTCTTCCAGATCGACGACAAACGCGCCTTTAAGGGGGGTTTCGTGAAATTTCATGCACCTGTCCTGTGTTCAATAACTTTTCCCGCCAGTGCTAGGCTGGCACTTTTCCAAATTGCTTTTTCATCACCCGGCGACGAAACGCTTCGCTGGGACGATCAACGATACTGTAGAAGAAAACAGAAACGACCGCGACGGCCAATGGTAAAATCAATTTTTCGGTCGGTGTCAGCCCGCCTCCCATCAGCTTTGTGACCAATGCGATCACCGGGAAGTGCAACAGATAGACAGTGTAGGACAGGTTGCCGAAATGCGCGTCCAGCCATCCCGATTTCTGCCGCACGTTCCAAGCAACGAAGGGCAGCAGCAACAGCATCAAAGCCATTGTCATCCATTCTTCGTTGAACGGGCTGGGTCGGGTTTTGATGAAGAATGCGCGAAGCGTGTCATTGGCAAAAAACACCGCGATGACGATGATAAACACCAGCGTTGACAGGGTGACGAACCGTTTGCTGAAGGTGGTATCGCGGATTGCGAGCAGCATTCCAGCCGCAAACATCGGCAGGTAACACAGCACGGTTTTCAGGCCGATGGTCAGATACAGCCACCACCCAACAACCGCACCCAGCATTGACAAAGTGATCACCACCCAGGGCGACCAAACCCTGACCGCGACCAACGTGAACGGCAAAAACAGATAGAACTGAAGCTCGATATCCAGCGCCCACGATACGTTCAGCGCATCCAACCCGTGCGAGGCGACGCCAAACAGCGGAAGGCCCGCAAGGAGTTGATATGGCGTGTTGCCCGTCACCAGACCGGTGGCAAGAATGCTCAACACCACAGCCGCCGCGTAAGAGGGCCAGACGCGCAGAAAGCGTGACAGGTAAAAGACGCGTAATGGCTGCGGGTGATGGGCATATTTGTTCAGATACATCAACGACACCCAATAACCGCTGAGCATGAAAAAGACGAAGACCGCAGGTTCGCCGACATTCAGGGCCGAGATGTGACTGAGCATCACGAACCCTGCCAACACGAGGCGAAAGAATCCGGGGCCGAAAGCGTTTGCCAAGGTCATCACTTGGGTCCTATCTGATAATCTTGTTCAGACCCTTCAGGCGCGGGTCAGATGTGCCGCCAACCGAAGCGACAACTGCACAATCGTCAGGGTCGGATTGGCGTAACCCCCCCCGGTCGGATACACTGATGATCCGCCAATATAGAGGTTCTCTAACCCGTGCACTTTCAGGTCTTTGTCCGTGATGCCGCGCGCGGGATTGCGGCTCATCCGAGTGCCCCCCATATGATGCCAGATCGCCATCATACCGTCATCCGGAATCGGGCCATCATCGACAATCCAATCGGCCAGACGCACACGGCCTTTGCCGGTTTGGGCCAGTTCATTGGCAAATATTCGTACTGTCTCTACGATTGTGGTCCGATCCGTTTCACTGCGGCGCCAATGAAGCTCCGGTCGTGGGATGCCGAACGCATCGCGGGCCGAGGACGCCAGCACCACGCGGTTTTCCGCAACCGGCGCCTGTTCCCACTGCCCCTGCAAACGCGCGCCGCAGACAAGCTTTTTCCCCAACGCTTCGAATAGGCGCGATCCAAGGGCCGGGGCGATGCAGGCGACATCTGCCACCAACTTTTTTGTGCGGCTGTAAGAATATCGCTCGACCTGAAGCGCAGCGTTGAAGACGCCGCTTTGATCCTGCCGGGCGCGGGTCAGCGAAAAGGTTGCCTCGTCATTATAGAAGAAATCCGGGGGCAGGTCTTCAAACAGCACTTCGCCCAGCTGTGCGTGGGGATGTTCGGTCCAGTAGCGCCCGATCAGATCGTGGTTGGGCACAAGGGCGTTGTTGTTCTGGGCGTTAAGCCAGAGCAGAAGACGTGAATTTTCGATCCCACCAGTGCAGAGCGCGAAGGTGCGGGCAGGCAGGCGAAACTCCTCGCCGCCGCGCCGCTGAAGCCGGGCTGCGGTCAATCGCTGCCCGTCGTGGTCAACCCCGACCAGCGTGCTGCCCAAATAAGTCGTCAAATTGGCGGATTGCGCGATATCGGCGTAATATTTCTCGTTGAACACGACTGGCGGGCTCCACTGAAACCGGGTCTTGCGGATCGTGTCGGTATAGGCCGCGTCTTGGAAATCATTGGGGATTTCAAGAATTTCACAGGCCTCGTCCAAAAAAGGAGAGATATCGCCGATGTCGATTGGCCAGCCTGTGTTGTCGTCAGCGCCCCGCGACAGGAAATCCTCGGGCTCCAACGGAATGCAATGGCCCGCCCAATGGTTCGATGACCCGCCAAGCATCCGCAATCGCGCGTTATCAAGATCGTGGTAAGGATCCCCGACCACAGTGCCTTCGTACTGTTCCTGTGACCAGTCGTCATATTCCAGGCTGCCAGCCTCGACCAATGCGACGCGCTGGCCAGAGTCAGCCAACTTGATCGCCAGGGTCATTCCCGCCGGTCCAGACCCGATCACGCAAACGTCGACCGGATCAACCGAAGTCGATACTGGCGACGTTTCGGGAACAAACACTAGATGTCGTCCTTTCTGAGAACCCAACCATTTCGGGTGTTCAGCACAGCCCCACCCACCATCAGGCAGAGCGGCAAATGGATAGCGAGCCGAAGGAACGACCGGCGTTTGATGCTGGAAGCCAAGTTCTTTTTCTTCATGTCAAATAAATGTTTCAAGTTAATAACTGTATGAAGTCTATCCACCAATCCATTAGAAATCAAGATATTAGCGCGCGCAAGCCTGTTACAAATATAACATAATCATCCTTATCAGCCATACATGATGTGGCAAATCCGATGAACAGCGGGTTCGGCTCTATGTATTTTCAACCAACCGCCGCACAAATTTCTGGCCGGTATGTGCATTGAGATAGCGGCGCGCGGTTTTCAAATATCCACTGTCTTTCAGGTTACGGGCATTGCGGTAATGGATCGTATAGATCTCTAGATCTGTGGGCAAGGAACGCCCGCGCAGTTTGCCGCCCAAAATAAAATGCTGTTCCTCTGGCAGGATGTTCCAGTCAAGCCCCGCCCTGCGAATAGCGGCAGGCAGGGTCATCTGGTCAAGATACGGTCGGCGTTTTTCCAATGTCTCGACGCTGTCGACTATCTGCGCGGTGTCATACCACACATCCGGGAAACGTCCCTGGCCCGTGTCGTGTTCGGGAAAGGCCACAAGACCTGCACTGAAATAAGGAATGACAGCCCCCTTGCTGCGGCGCATCAGCGGGTAACGCTCAGACGGGATCGGCATGTCAAGCGCGCCATAGATGACATCCCAGACCGACTGTTCTGCCCACAGCATCGAGGCGGCCATGGAACAGGACACGTGCCCCTGCTTGACGATATTCTCGGGCGTGTTGTCGCGGATAAACAACACATCCGAATCCACGAACATCGAGAAGGCGCTGTCGCGTTTTTCCAACGCGGCCAACATTTTGTTGCCATGCGGATAAGCAGGGTCAAAGCGATCTTTGGTTGAAAAGGTCCGCAGTTCTGCCCCCATCATTTCGTGGGCTCGATGCACTGCCGGGTGCAGGTCGTCATAACGGTGTTCAGGGCAGTAGCCCACGGCCGTCACCGAGGCCGGGAAATGAGTTCGGATCGAAGCCAGAAGGTTGCACGCCATGATCTCGTAATCCGGCGGTTCGACGATGTAGAAAATCGTCAGATCGTTGGTGTCCGGCACAGCCCCCACTCGTGAGATCCTATTTCAATGCCTGATTGGGGTCGATGCCGACCTGTTTGCACATCCGGTCCGCATAAGACCCTTCAAGCGGTGCATTCTTGCGCCACCACGGCTTTGTGCCGTTGGTATACAGGTGGACCGACAGGGTGTTGTCGGTGAAATGTCCCTCGACCCGGCCATAGGGGTCATAGAAGATGTCATTCAGCTGGAACGGCACCGGATACAGGTAATCCGGGCTGAGCGCCCGTTTATAATCGCCGGTCTGCTGGGCAAAGTAGGTGAAGGCCTGCGGACCAAAGGCCGTGCGTTCGGCCTTGTAAATCCGCACGGCAAGCGGGTCGGACGCAAACCGTTCCAGCTTGCGCTTCTGGTTCTTGTTGAACCAAGGCGGAGCCTCGGGCAGGTTCTCATAGTAATCCAGCAGCATGTCGATCAAATCGCCCTGCGCCGGGATAGAGACCACGCCGCAATTCAGCGCGCCGCGAAAGCCGTGACCGGCATAGATATGCTTCATGTCGTCAGGAAACGGTTTGTGGCAGAAAGCGTCGCAGTCAATCCAGATCGCGTCGGTCTTCTTGATCATCTTATAGCGAAAGACGTTGGACAGGAATGACGCGCTTGTCTGGT
Source organism: Aliiroseovarius sediminilitoris (assembly GCF_900109955.1). Classification (NCBI taxonomy): domain Bacteria; kingdom Pseudomonadati; phylum Pseudomonadota; class Alphaproteobacteria; order Rhodobacterales; family Paracoccaceae; genus Aliiroseovarius; species Aliiroseovarius sediminilitoris. Next base: position 28,453 of record NZ_FOJB01000003.1, read on the forward strand.
CGACGATGGACATATCAATATCCATAATCTCGGACGCGGGGCGAATTTCGACCCCTTCGGGCGCGTTTTGCACATCATCCGTGCAATAAAGCGTGGTTGGGTGCCCGGCCAGAATATGCGATTTCAGGCAAAGCTGATTCAGGTAATGCAGCTTGTCCCCGATCCAAAGCGATGCGACGGGGCGCCGGTTCAGTTCTGCCATGAAAAACTCCGCTTTGATTGGCCGCACCCATGCGCAGGCCCAGTCTCGTTCGGGTTTAGGAATGGCCATTTTCCCCTGAACTGTCCAGTGCCTTCGTGCCAAACTGAAGCCCGGATTGCAGGCGACGGCCTTGATTTCCCTACCATCCGTGATCTGTCCGTGGCAGGTTTGGCAGGTAAAACCCACCGGCTTGGCCCCAATCAAGCCAAAGCAACGAGCAAAAACAAACCGACATGACCAAGCCAGAAAGCGGCATATCAAAATTGAAGTCACAGGCAGTTGTTTCGGACATATTCGGGACGGTCGATTTTCCGCTGAAACCGAACAGAAGTCCGCATGGACGTGTGACCGCCGTGTCGATGATGAAGGACGAAGGGCCGTTCGTGCTGGAATGGATCGCCCATCATCTTGCGATCGGCTTTACCGATCTGGTGGTTTTTACCAACGACTGTTCAGACGGAACCGATGATATGCTGATCCGGCTTGAAGAGCTGGGTCTGGCCCATCACCGACGCAACGTGATCCCGGACGGCATCCGGCCTCAGCCCTCGGCGTTGAAACATGCTCAGTTGGATCCATTGGTGGGGGCCAGCGATTGGGTGCTGGTATTTGATGCCGATGAGTTCCTGTGTATCCGCCACGGCGATGGGTCGCTGGACGGGATGATTTCTGCCGCACAGGACGCGGGTGCGAACGGCATCGTCATCACCTGGCGCATCTATGGGTCCGGCGGCGTTCACGACTGGTCGCGCGCGCCTGTCACCGAACAATATGTGCACGCCGCCCCGCCGATGTGGAACAAGGGCTGGGGCGTCAAGACGCTGTTCAAATTCGATCCAGACTACTGGAAACTTGGCATCCACCGCCCGAAGATCAAGAACAAGCATCTCAAGACCGATTTTCCGGACAGCGTCGTCTGGCTGAATGGCTCTGGCTTGCCGATGGAGGATTATTTCAAATTTCGTGGCTGGCGGTCGATCGTGCGCACAGTTGGCTATGACTGGGCACAGATGAACCACTATGCGGTCAAATCCATCGACAGCTACGCGATCCGCAAGTTTCGCGGCAACGTGAACCTGAAAAAGGACAAGTATAACGCGGACTACTGGGCGCTTCAGGATCGCAACGAAGTCGTGGACGAAAGCGCCCTGCGCCACGCCGGTCGCCGCCGCGACATCTTTGACACGCTGCTGACGGACCCGGTGCTTCACAAGTTGCATTTCGCCGCCCTGGAGCGGGCCGAAGCACGCCTGGCAGAGTTCAAGGGCACGGAGGCCTATGCTGATCTGGTCGCCGGGTTGAAAGAGGCGTCAAAAGTCCCGATCACCAAGATCGACGCCAAACCCCCCAAACCGCGCGACCCTGCCCGCATCGCCGCCCTGATGTCCGAGGTCGAAAAGAAGCGCAACACCAAGCCCAAATCCGAACGCCGTCACAGCGCGCACCCGGATTGGGGCAAAGCCAGCGATCTTTATGTGCGCGGGCCGATTGATCTGGACACCGACACACCGGTCGAGGTCTTCGAGAACCGCAAGCTGAAGATCCCCGCCGACCCGCGAGTGTTCACGCCCGCCACGATTCAGTTGATCATGGAGGGCAAGTTTGAACGCAACGCTGCGCGGCGCATCCCGAAATTGCTGAACCCCGGTGCCACCTATCTTGAAGTCGGCGCCGGTATCGGTTTTCTGCCCGCCGTGATCGCCCGTGAACAACCCGGCGTCACGGTGATCGCTCAGGAAGAGGTCCCTGCCCTTGCCCAAACCGCCGCGCGCATCTGGGACGTGAACGGGCTTTCGCAGGGGCCGGCGCTAACGCTGACCACCACACCGCTGATCCAGCCCGATGATGCCCCGGACGCGGCGTCCGGGCTCAAGGCGCTGCTTGAGGATCACAAATGCAGCGTTCTTGTCGTGAATGACCCGCGCATGACCCCTGCGATGTTGGAAGCTTCCTTGAAGGCGGTGCCTGACACGCCACCCAAAGCCATAATCCTTGGCGCGCGCGCATTGGGCGACCAGTTGAATGCAGATGACGCGACCTTGGTGCTGACCACGCAGGGCTATGGCGTTTTGAAAGAAAACCCTCTTGCCGCTGCGTTGTTGTTCTTGCACCGCTCGGCGGTGCCGGAACAAGACAGGACACGGTGATGCAAGATACAGACGGCCCGCAGGCGTTGGAGATCGCAAAGCTGACACAACAGCTTGAAAAGCTCATGCGGCGCCAAGCCAGAAACCAACGCGCCGCCCATGCCAAGGGGCTTTTGCAAGGCATCTGTTCGATGCTGAAACCCGGTGATGTCGTTCTGGACTGCGGCGCAAATATCGGCGAAGTCACCGTCCCGCTGGCAAAGACAGGCGCCCATATCCACGCGTTCGAACCTGACCCCTATGCGTTTGGCAAGCTGTCGGATGCGACCCGCGATTTGGACAACGTCACCCTTCATAACGCGGCTGTTGGAACGAAAACCGGCACGATCAACCTGATGCGGGCCGAGAATTTTGGTGACAACCCGCGCGGTGCGTCGGTCAAAAGCACAGTGATCAGTGGTGGGCGCAAGATTGACGAAACGACCGAAAACACTCTTGAAGTGCCGCTGATTTCACTTCCCGATTTCCTGGCCGATCTGACCGCAAAACATGGCCAGATCGCGTTTCTGAAAATGGATATCGAAGGGGCCGAGCTTGAAATTCTGGAAGCGATGCTGGCTGACGGGTTGTTTGACAAGATCACTCTGACCGTCGCTGAAACCCATGAAAACAAGTTCAAGGCGCTGCGCGACCGCTTCAGGGCGTTGCGCGCTGCCGTCGCGAAGGCACACCCACCGACGCGGGTCAATCTTGACTGGATCTAGTCGTTCAGAGGAACGCGGCGCATATCGCCGCGGTCCATCCCGGTCAGAATCGCGTCAATCTCGGACGGGTCCAGATTGCCGATCGGCGCGCTGTCGTCGATGAAGCCTGCGGCGGTCAGTTGGCGTTGCAACAGGTTGAAATCCAGCTCTCCGATCGACCGGAAATCGACCCGTTTTGCATCATGTGCCACCCAGCTTGCGCGCAGTGCGTCCAGACTGTGCACCTTTGCGTTTGCGAACAGTTCGATCTGGTTGGCCAAATCCGCCAACAAGCCCGCCCGCCGACGCAAGATCATTGCCACGCGCGCGCCCGGTTGCAACGCATAGGCCGCCATATGAAGCGCCGAGCCGTCCAAGCCGACCACGTAACGCGCGGCTCTGTAACGGGCCAATTGTTCCGCCATACTGTGCTGCTGGGGGTGAAACACGGTATAGCCATTGGCCCTTAGCAATGTCTCAATCCGGGTTTCAGCCAACACGCCGCCACGTTTGTCCATCAAGGCACTGCGAGAGATGTAAAGACGCTCTGGTCCTTCCGGTGAAATCGCGGCCACCTGGGCGCGGGTGTGCACGCGGTAGCGCGGTGAGCCACTCATCCGGCCGTGATGTCCAAAGCCCGGATCGGGAACGAACAGCGTATCCACGCGCGTCGGCTCGCGCAGGATGCGGATGGGTTTCCCGCCGCTCAGAATATCCAGAAACGGCCCGTATTCCTTTCTGGCCCGCCCGACGCCGCCGCGCCTGAATGGCGTGAATACGATTCCGTCGATCTTGTCGGCCAGTTCATCCAGCGCCCAAAGCCGGGACGTGGATTCCAGCAGGAAATGCCCGAAATGGGCGCGCAGCCACCCACCGTAAAGAAAACAACCTTCAAGCCGGGGTAAATTATCCGAGCGTGGCATTTGTGGTTCTGTCGTCGCCCGGCGCGGTCCCATGACCCCACGCGAAAATTCGCAGAACGTGCCATCTGCATCCAGAACGCCACAGGAATTATCCGCAATATGGGGGAACACAACCGCATCCTTTAGCGTTGCGTATTGATCCGAAAGACCACCATAGCGATTATGTTTCATGGTGTGTTTCCTTCAGCGACCAGTATGGGGGCGATTGCCGACGCCCCCGCCTGCGCAAGTTCCGTGCGCAGTTCCGTCGTCATGGTATCAGGGTGCAGGCCCAACAAATCGTCGCCAACCCGATAGACCGATAGCCCTCCGCGTGCCAAATGACGGGCAATGCCCTGTTCTTCATGGGCATTCTGACCATTGCACTCAACAATCGCCATTTTCAGATCCAACCTGGCAAGATCAACGCTGCTCAGCACCGATAATTCGTGGCCTTCCACATCAATCACCAGCAAATCGGCCTGATCCAGCCCAGCCTGCAACAACAACGCGTCAAGGCGCTGTGTCTGCACAACGGTCGAGGCGATGTCATCCTTGCGCATCTGGATCCCTTTGCGACGACTTCCGCGGGCCAGCGCATCCAACATCCGCCCCCGATCCAGCGATGCGCAGCCCCGAATACCACGCGGATAGCGATCACGCGCCGCTTCGTTCAGGTGAAACAGTTCGAATGACCCGACGTCTGACGACACGGCAGTGTTGAACAGCTTCAGTTCCGGTCGGTCCTTATGGCGGTCCTGCAAATCCGAAAAATAGGTGGGGTGAGGTTCGACCATCAAACCGCGCCAGTGTCCACGCGCAATGAACGGAAACACCGGATCGGCCATCTTGCCGTCATTGGCTCCAATCTGGATCAAGGTCACATTCTGGTTCAGGCTGTCGGCAAGAGTTTGAATGGCGGTCTGAAGCAACGCGCGATCGACCTTCCATTGCGGGATTTCTGCCTGCCGCCGCGCCGCGTCTTTCTTCTGTGCGACCACATAGGTTGAATGGCGGCTGACGCTCTTGAAATAATACGCCATTTCTGCCGGGTCGACGGTATCGTTGCGCATCCATGGCCGGTGAATGGCCACAAAATCCGGGCGTCCGACGCGCAATGCGGGGATTCTGGGCTGTTTGTCCCCAAGGTCCACGAACCGCGCCGCCCCACCCTCTTGCGGGACATACAGGAAAAACGTCGTGTCGGTGGTGGCTCGATAGACCTGATCTTCGACTGAATCGCGCCAGTATTTCAGTTCGACCTGCCCGACGGTGCGGGTGTTGTAAGTCACCAGATCCAAATCGACGATGTCTGGATCCACCGACAACGCAAGACCAACCTTGGCGAACCCGTGTTGCGTGCCGATCCGGTGCATCGCCTTCAACATGTCCGGCGCAGGTGCATCGGGCAGAAGCAAATCGGGATCGGTAAATATGAACCCTTGATCAGTGACAGGATCTTGCGCGGCCAAGGTCAGCGCCTTGCGCGGGCCAAGATTGTCACCAAGCGCGTGCAGGCGAGCCTTTTCGCGAAAGGCATCGCTTTTAAGATAGTCCAACAGCGGCGGATAATCGGATTGATTGTCCAGCACGGTTACATTGCCGAACCCGTGCTTGGCAAACCAATTCACAGTATCGCGGAGGTATGTCAATTGGTTGAAAGAATTTATGAAAACCGGAATATGCCGGCGAATTTCCGCCTCGGGCGCGGCCCAGTCGACGGGACGCGGCGCGTCGATTCCGACCGCCTGGCCCTGCCGCAATAATCTGCGGGCGTATTGCAGGCCATACTTTTTTGCAAACACCTCGCAGGTATGGCGAACGCAACGGGTGCTGCGTCGCTTGCGCAGGTCGTTCAGAAACGGCTTGGCCCATTTGGGATTTGCCCGCTTGTTTTTCAGCAGTTCGAAAAACCGGGCGTCAAGCTTTCCGGTCGCCGGATAAGTTGCCAGCAGATGATCGAACGCACCGGATTTTACCAGCACCCGTATCAAGGTATGTCCGGCATATGGTATCGCAAAATCTTTCAGGTTGGGCGTTCCCAACCGCTGCGCATGTTGTTTGTCTTCCGAAACTTTGGGATCATAAAAAATGTGCCCCGAAGCAATTTGGCCAACATGGTTTGCGGCATCCAGATAAGCAGGGCTTTCCCAATCAAACTTGCGGTAAGGATAGGGGTATCGGCGCTCGAAAGGAGCGATCTGGCGGTTCAGGGTCGATTGCGGGCTGAACGCAAGCACCCTCGCACCCGGAACCAACCCGGCATAACACAGGGCGGCAAACCCACCCATCGAAGTCCCGACAAAAAGGATGTGTTTGAAAGGTTTGAAAAAGCCGGAGTTTTGTAAATCTGACAACCGCTTTTCGGTATCTGGCTGGCGATACCAGTCTTTCTCGTGGGTCTGTATTCCAAGAATCGAGTAGTTCAATGCCTTGGCTCGTGATGCCAACCACGCAGGCCAGGGACGCTGTTCGGGTCGCTCGTCAATCGAGGCAAGATTGTCAAATGTCACCAGCAGGATGTCGGATCGCCGCACAAAGACCGCGTCGCAATGTTCACCATCCAACCAGAAATCGTCAGCCTTGCAAACTTGTTCAGTGCTGTCGGTTTCGCTCCAACTATTCATGGATAACCCTTGCTGTATTCGATAAGAAGCGGTTCGGATCAAAGTCTCTGCTTGCCGGGCGAGTGTCAATGATCGTCGGAGCGAGATTCCCTCGACGCGACCGGATTCAACCCAGGAATGGACACAGCAATTTCCCGCCGATGCCGCAAAACCGGTGGAGGCTTCCAACGGTTCACGATAGGCTGGAACAGAACGACAACGCAATTTGGACAGGATGGGAGTTGGGGGTTGCGGTTCACCTCTGTTAAGGCACTGTTATTCCTGATTTTCACGTTTTGCGGGCTGTTGCAGCCCGCACTGGCGCAGGACGATGTAAATTTCACCGTGGCCGGTTCAGACAGCACGCTTGAAGATGAGCTGAAAAGTGCCTCGCTCGTGTTGGCCGCCAAAGGTGACACCGAAAAGGATACCCGTGATATATTCGCCGCCGCACTGGCCGAATACGGGCAGCTGGTGCAGACACTTTACGCAAATGGGTATTATGCCGGTGTGGTGCGGGTGCGCGTGGATGGACGCGAGGCCGCGCAAATTCCACCCTTCGATGTCCCCCAATCCATCCGCCGGATAGAGGTTTCGGTCGAACCGGGCAAGCAGTTCCGGTTTGGCACCGCCAGGGCTGCCCCACTGGCACCCAATACTGACATGCCGACCGAATTTCGCACGGGTGAAGTGGCGAAGAGTGTCACCGTTCAGCAGGCAGTGGACGCCGCTGTTCTGGGTTGGCGCGATGCTGGTCATGCCAAGGTTGCATTGGCCGGTCAGACGATCACCGCCAACCATGCCAGCGCGCAACTGTCCGCGTCTCTGGCGTTTGAGCCGGGACCGAAGGTGCGGTTTGGTAATCTGCGCCAAACCACCGAAAGTGCCGTGCGCGCCGACCGTATCGCGCGCATTGCGGGCTTTCCGGCGGGCCAGGTCTTCTCGCCTGACGATCTTGAAACCGTTGCCAAACGCCTGCGGCGCACCGGCGCGTTTTCTTCCGTTACGTTGACCGAAGCCGAAACGCTTGGGCCGGACAACACGCTGGATATCGGGTTGGCGCTGGTTGATGAGGAGCCCCGCCGCTTTGGCTTCGGGGCCGAACTCGCATCGCTTGAGGGGCTTCAACTGACCGCATTCTGGATGCACCGAAACATGTTCGGCGGGGCCGAGCGGCTTCGCGTGGACGGCGAAGTTTCGGGGATTGGCGGCCAGCATGGGGGCATTGACTATTATCTTGACGTGCGGCTGGACCAGCCCGCCACATTCGGACCGGACACGAACGCCTTTGTGTTCGGCAGCCTCGCCTATGAAGACGAGCCGGGCTATGTCTCGCGCAGTGCCAGTTTGGGCGGTGGGGTCAAACGCATCTTTTCGGACACGCTGGAAGGCGAACTGGGCGCGGCTCTGATGTATTCGGAAACAACCGATGTGCTTGGCGACCGCCGGTTCTTCCTGTTCGCGCTGCCGTCGTCGCTGACATGGGATCGACGCAACAATCAGCTTGACGCAACGCGCGGCACCTATCTGAAGGCCGAGGCGATCCCGTTCATCTCGGTCGATACGGGTGGCACGGGCGCGTGGCTTTACGGCGATGGGCGCGCCTATCGCGGGTTCGGGGCCGAGGATCGGTTTGTGCTGGCCGGACGGGTGCAGGTCGGATCGGTCCTGGCCGGGGACAGCGGCGATATTCCCCCCGACTATCTTTTCTATTCCGGCGGTGGTGGCACCGTGCGGGGCCAGCCCTATCAGTCATTGGGACTTGATGCGGGTGCGGGCGAGATCACAGGCGGGCAGTCCTTTGCCGTTCTGTCAGCCGAATTGCGCGCCCAGATCACCGACAAGATCGGCGTTGTCGGTTTTGTCGATGCGGGTCACGTGGCTGGAGGCAGTCTGTTCGAAGGTCAGGGCAATTGGCACACGGGCGGCGGCATTGGCGTCCGTTACAAAACGCCGATCGGCCCGTTGCGGCTGGACGTGGCTGGCCCGATATCCGGCGATACCGGCGACGGTGTGCAGATTTACATTGGGATCGGGCAAGCGTTTTGAGCCTTCTTTTCCGAACACTCTTTGCCTTGGCGGCGTTGTGCTGGGCTGGCCTTGCGGTGGCTCAGACCGAACAGGCCGAACAGGATGATCGCGGCTATCTTCAGGCCCTTTTGGAAGACAACCTGTCGGATGTGGGTCGCGATATCCGCATAATCGGGTTTCAGGGCGCATTCAGTTCGGAAGCCACGGTGGACCAGATCACAATCGCCGATGACGAAGGCATCTGGCTGACGCTGAATGACCTTGTCCTGTCCTGGACCCGGTCAAGCCTGTTGCGGGGCGCGATCAATATCGACCGGATTTCGGCGAAGGAAATCATCGTCGCGCGCAGACCCTTACCGGTGGGTGGTGCCGCCACGCCCGAGGCGTCGGGATTTTCGCTGCCTGAATTGCCGGTATCGGTCGAAATTGGCCTGATCAAGGCGGACCGTGTCGAGATTGCAGAACCGGTCATCGGTGAAGCTGCTGTGGTCCGTTTGGAAGGCGCGGCCAGCTTGTCGGGTGGCGAGGGCACAGCCAAGCTGAACATCATCCGCATCGACGGACCAAGCGGCGCGTTGCAGTTCGATGGCAGCTACAGCAATACCTCCGAAGTGCTGGATCTGGCCCTTGCGGTCGAAGAAGGGGCAGACGGCATCGCGGCCAACATGCTTGATCTGCCGGGTCGTCCATCCATCGGTTTGACCGTCGCGGGCACCGGACCGCTGTCCGATTTCATTGCCGAGATTGATCTGTCCACCGACGGCGCGCCGCGCCTGACCGGCCAAGTCACCTTGCAGGATGAGGCCGACGCTGCCGCTTCGTCCCCGGGCAATCCGGTGACGCTGAAACGGTTCGCCGCGCAGCTGTCTGGCGACATCGCGCCGGTATTCCTGCCCGATTATCGCGACTTTTTCGGTGATAATATTTCGCTGACGGCGACGGGACGGCGATTTGCCGACGGTGCGCTGGACCTTGAAACGCTTGAATTGACGACCAAAGCCCTGACGCTTCAGGGTGATCTGGCCCTGTCTGCAGGCGGCTGGCCCGAACGGTTCAAGCTGCAAGGCAGGCTGGCCCACGAGGATGGCGCATCGGTCGTGTTGCCGGTCGGGGGCACCAAAACGCAGGTGCAAACGGCAGACATTGCCATTGGCTATGACGCAGAGAATGGCGAGGCTTGGCAGGCCGTTTTCGCACTGAACAACATGATCCGCGATGATCTGGCGCTTGATACCGCAAAAATTACCGCCACTGGGGCGCTGGTGCGCGGGGAAGGCACGGCGGTGGGGCGCATGGATGGTGACGTTGTGCTTGATGTGCTGGGAATCACGCCCGCATCCGAAGACCTTGCCCGTGCGATCGGTCCCGCGCTGGCGGGCAAACTGTCGTTTGACTGGCGCGAAGATGCGCCTTTGCAAATCTCGAACATTGATCTGGCTGGAACCGACTATCAACTGACCGGCAGCCTGTCCGCCGATGATCTGGAAAACGGCATTACGGTCACAACCAACAAGGATTTTGTCCTGACGGCCCGCGATCTGTCGCAATTTGCCGGGATGGCGGGCACACCGTTGACCGGGGCGGCCACCGTGGCGGTAAAGGGGAATGTGAATTTGCTGGGCGGTGCCTTTGATCTGACGATCACCGGCGACGGCACCGATCTTGGCATCGGCCAGCCTCGCTTTGATCCCCTGATCGCCGGGGCAAGCAGGCTGGACGTGAAAGCCGTGCGCGATGAAACCGGCACGCGGCTTGAGCGGTTGACTATCACCACCGATCAAACCATCGCCGCGGTGACGGCTGATCTGAAAACCGATGCCTCAACTGTTCAGTTCGACCTGAGGATCGAAGACGTGGCCGTTATCGACTCCGGCCTTTCCGGTCCTGCGACCGCAAATGGGTCCGCCACCCAATCCAGGGACAGTTGGACCGTGCGGGCCGATCTGACGGCGCCGGGTGGCGTGGCTGCATCGGTTGACGGAACCGTGCAAGTTACCAAGGACGGGCCGGGTCTGGTCAACGGCGACCTGACGGTCAAGGCGGCCTCGCTTGCGCCCTATGCGCAACTGGCGGGCCGCCCCATCTCGGGGGCGATCTTGGCATCGGCCACTGGCAGCTATGACCTTGCCACGGGCAATTTCGATGGCGAAGTTGACGGGTCGGCCACCGATCTTGGGCTGGGCGTTGAGGTGCTGGATGGCCTGACCCGCGGGGCCAGCACCTTCAGTGCCCGTGCCAACGGCAACATCGACAAGGTGGTGTTCGTGGAGGCGTTGTCGATCAAAACGCCCCAAGTGACCGCACAGGCGACGGGGCAGGACATTGACGGGCGCAACACGCTGACATTTCAGGTCAACCTGCGCGATGTCGGTGTTGTGGCGGTTGGGATCAACGGACCCGGTTCGGCCAGCGGCACCGCAACGCTGGTGGATGACAGCTGGCAGCTATCTGCCTCGGCCACTGGTCCGGGCGGCGCAACCGGCACTGTGAATGGCAGCGTGCGATCGGACGCCAGCAGCGCCGACCTGGCCATCAACGGCAACGCGCCGCTGGAACTGGCCAACCGATTTATCCAGCCCCGCCTGCTGACCGGTCAGGCCGCATATGACCTGACGCTGAGCGGTCCACTGAAACTGTCATCCTTGTCGGGCCAGGTGCAGACCAGTGGCGCGCGGCTGACCCTGCCCACGTTCCGGCAGGCGCTGGATATCACCAGCGCAACGGCTGTGTTGTCAAACGGGCGGGCCGATCTGAACATCACGACGTCCGTCGTCAATGGCGGGCAGGTCACGGCCCGTGGCAATGTCGGGTTGGAGCGACCCTATCAGGCCGATCTGGAGGTCGACGTCAATCAGGTGACGCTGACCGATGGAAACCTGTTCGACACCAATGTGAACGGCGCGGCCACCCTGCGCGGGCCGTTGATCGGCGGGGCGACATTGCGTGCCGATATGACGCTTGGGCGAACCGAAATCCGTATCTCGGACGTATCGGCCAGCACCGTGCCGATCATCGCCGAACTGGACCATATCAACGAGACCGCAGCCGCACGCCAAACCCGCGCTTTTGCCGGTCTGATCGTCGAAGCGGACCCTGCCTCGGCCGGCACCGCCCGCCCCTATCCCATCGACATCACCTTGCGCGCGCCCAGCCAGATTTTCGTGCGGGGCCGCGGGTTGGATGCCGAGCTGGGCGGCGAGTTGCGCCTGACCGGGACCAGCGCCGATGTGCAGCCTGTCGGCGAGTTCGATCTGATCCGGGGCCGGCTGGATATTCTTGGTAAACGCCTGACCCTGACCGAAGGTCGCGTCAGCCTGCGCGGTGCGTTCGATCCGTATCTGCGCTTTGCCGCCGTTTCCCAATCCGACGACATTACAGTGACCATCAACGTGATCGGCCCCGCCTCGGCACCCGAAGTCACCTTCACCTCAAGCCCGGCATTGCCCGAGGACGAGGTGCTGGCGCGGCTGCTGTTCGGGCGCAGCATTTCGGACATTTCCGCCTTGCAAGCCTTGCGCTTGGCGGCGGCGGTCAGAACACTGGCAGGTAAGGGCGGAGACGGGATCGTCGGCAATCTGCGCAAGAACTTCGGACTTGATGATCTGGATCTGACCACCAATGAAGATGGCGAAGCCTCGTTGAGTGTCGGAAAATATATCTCGGAAAATATCTATACCGATGTGAATGTCGGTGCCGATGGCGACACCGAGATCAACCTGAACCTGACCATCAGCCCTTCGGTAACGGCGCGTGGCACGGTCGGGTCGGACGGTGAAAGCACCATCGGGATCTATTTCGAACGGGATTATTGACCGGCGTCAGACGCTGGTCATGACCTCGATTTTTGCGTCGGGGAAGGCGGCGACGATCTTTTTGCCCGTCGCATCATCGACCAGACACAGGGCGGTCGACAAACCGTCGGCAATCATCGCCGTTGGGGCGGACACCGACACAAGGGCTTGCACCGGCGCACCGCCGGTCGGGGACAGGATATGGCCCTCGGTGTCGCCAATTTCCATGGCTGTCGGAACCGAAGTGGCAATCGCGCGGTCCGTGGCCGTCAGTCGATGCACCAGTGTCCCATCCGTCTTCGCAACACCGATGGACCACGGTCCGTTCGGCCCCTGCCCCAGTGCCGCGATTTCGCCCATGTCCACCAGCACATCCTGTAGGCCCTGGCCACGCAGAAGGGCGGCGATACGGTCGGTCACGGCCCCTTGGGCGATCCCGTTCAAGGTCAGCGCACCGCCTGTCGGCAAGCGGATCTGATTGGCGTCAAAGGTCACGTTGGACCAGCCCACAAGAGCTTTTGCCGCCGCGATAGTATCGTCATCCGCGTCGTTTGCGATGGCCAGCCATAGTGGCTGGACGGTCGGATCAAACTGCCCTTTGCTTGCCGCGTGCAGGCTGGCACAGGCGCTGAGCACATGCAGAAACTCGGCTGACGGATCGACAAGCGCGCCGAAACGGTTCAGGCGTGACAGCTCGGAATTGTCGCGATACAGGCTGAATATATCCTCAAGCCGGTCCAGTTCGGCTTCGACCCTGGTGAAAATCAGGTCGGCATCTGGCTGGGCCACGCCGACAAGCTGCATCGACACCGGCCCACCCAGGGCATAGCCGGTCCAGCGGGCGACGTGCGCAGAGGCAGCCACACCGGTTGGAACTGCCAATGCTGTGGCCGAAATGGCCAGAAAACGCCGACGGTTCAGGATACTCATGAAGGTGTCTCCAACGTCTTGTTCAGATCGACGGCGCCAAGGGCTGCGTCGTCGGGAATGGTGTCCAGCCTGTGTGTTTCACCACCATATTGCGCAATGAACACAGCTGCGCTGTCGTCGTCTGCAAACGGCACGATCTCGGGGGCGCCCATGCCACCGGCCACGTTTGCGCCCACCACGTATATCGCATCTTCGGCGGCAATCCAGTTGCCTGTGCCGGGATCGGCCCAACTTTGCGCAACGCTCATGTTGCTGACATAGATCGCGGTGATCTCGGCCTCGCGTTCGGGGCTTTTCAGATAGGCCACCATGTCACGCACCTGCGCAAAGAAAAGCGGGGCGGGGAAGCCCTCCAGATGGATTTGCCCTTTCGGACCGTCATGTTCGGCAACGTTCATCTGGCAGAAATAGCTTAACGCCTGCTCGGTCAATTCCGCGGGCGGCGGTGGGGCTTTCGCTTCTTCTTCATTGCAGGCAACCAGCGCCAGCAGGCTGAGCGCGATCAAGCGTTTCACGGCTCGACCCTCCGAAATGCAGCACGGGCCAATGCGAAAGCCAGAACCGGCCACAAGGCCAGCGACAGGGGTGCGGCCCAAGCGGGCAAAGCCTGCGCCGCACCAACCATACCGGAGGCCATTGCCACCCCGTCCGAGGCCGAGATGTTCCACACCCGGAACGCATCCGCCGGGTTGGCAACCATCAGCCATGGAAATATTGTTCGTGTGAAATCGCCGCTGCCATCCATCACAACCGCGCCCAACAGCCCCAGATCGTAAAGGACGACGAAGACCAGCCACAGGCCCGCCGACAGGCCCGCCGCAGCAGTCGCGCTGCGTGATACGGCCGAAACCAGATAGCCAAGCGCCAGAAACACCGCGCCCAGCAGGATCGAGGTGCCGATCAGACGCGCCAGCGCCGTCAGGCTGTCCGCCCCTGCCCCGCCAAACCAGGCGGCAATCGCGCCTGCTGAGCCGAACCCGATCGTCATCGCAAAAGTCAGCGCGGCAAGATGTGCGACAAACTTGCCCAGAAGGATTTCACCGCGCCCTGCCGGATAGGATAACAGCAAGGACAGGCTGCCGCGCTCGGCCTCGCCCGCGATGGCGTCAAAGCTGATCATCAGCGCCAGAAGCGGGGCCAGATAGACCGACAGGGTGGTCATCGAGGTGACTGATACGGTCAACATATCAACGCCCACCGATCCGGTCGGCGCACTGCCCGCGAAGGTCAGCGCCAGCGCGAACAGCAGCATGATAACGGTCGCCGTTAACAGCCAGCGGTTGCGGCGCAGGATCAGCATTTCAGTCGATGCGATGGCAAGGAAACGGGTCATTGCGCGCCCTCTCTGGCGTAATGGCGATACAGGTCTTCAAGACGCGGCGGTGTCATTTCGATATCGGTGATCACCTCGCCCATAGCGGCGACACGGCGCAGCGCGTCCATCTTGCGGTCAGGCGTGCAGAGGATTTCGACCGCCACACCGTTGATGCGGGTGCCGCCGGTTGCCTCGGCCACCTGATCGGCGTTGTCACCACTGGCGCGAATACGCAGACGCGTCGGCAACCCGGCTTGTGCGGACAGGTTTTGCAGCGTGTCGTCGGCCACCTTTACGCCCTTGCGCAAAATGGCGATGCGGTCGGTCTGGGCTTCAACCTCGGTCAGGGCGTGGCTGGCGATCAACACGGCGGTGCCATTGGCGGCCAGTTCGTCGATAATCGCATAAAGGTCCTGGCGCGAAATCGGATCAAGCCCGCTGGTGGGTTCGTCCAAAAGCGCCACTTTGGGGTTGCCCAGAAGCACCTGCGCCAGCCCCAGCCGCTGTCGCATCCCTTTGGAATAGGCACCGATCCGGCGGTCCATCGCGTCGCGCAGACCAACACGGTCCAGCAATCCGGGCACGTCGGCCTTCTGCCCATCGAGGCGGGCAAACAGCTGCAACTGTTCGCGCCCTGTCAGCGCCGGATGAAAGCTGACCGCTTCCGGCAAATACGCGGTCGTGCGGCGGGCGACCGCACTTCCGGGCTTCGCATCACCGATGCGAATTTGGCCATCCGTGAGTGGGGTAAGGCCAAGAATTGTTTTGATCAGGGTCGATTTGCCTGCCCCGTTGTGACCCAGCAGCGCGACCCGTTCGCCGGATGCCACACGCAGTGACACATCGTCCAGAACCGTGGTCTTGCCCCGGTCCTTGCGCACATGTTCGATGGTCAAAGCACTATCCGTCATGGGGCACCTTTTGACTGGCCGCCGGTTTCACGGGGCGCATTAGTGGGTTGGAATCTATCACGCCACCGGGCAGAAGCGCCGGGAAGGCGGATTGCGACCAGCGCACCAGTTGCACCGCCGGCGATCCGAGAAGAAGTTTTGCAGCAGGTTGTGTCCACAGCACTTGGTCCATGCTGTCATTGGGGCGATAGGGGCTGTCGGCGATCCCGTCGCCATCGACGTCGAAGGCGGCAAAATCGCTCCAGTAGTTGCCGCGCCCGTCCTCGGACCATTCGACCCATTTGGTCGAGACATATTTCACCTGCGTGCGGTTGCCGACAAAACTGTTGCCGACGATGCGGTTGCGTTCCGAGCCCGCGGTGAAGTGGATTCCGATATCGCAGCCTTCAAACCAGTTATCGGTGAACACGTTCTTGTTGGCATTATAGAGGAATGTGCAGCGGTCAGAGGCATTCTTGACATAATTGCCAATAAATTCGCTGTCATTGGCATAGTTCAGCATGACACCGTGATCGCGATCGTTCAGCGACACGTTGTTCAGAACCTTTACCTGGCTTGTGAACATGATCGCATAGCCAAGGTGGTTGCCGATCGAAACATTGTCGGACACTTCGCTGCGGTCTGCATACATGTAATGCACCGCGAAACGCAGGTCGCGCAACAGGTTGCCCTTGAACAGGTTGCGCTTGGATGTGTTGACGAAAATGCCGTCGCGCCCAAAGCGGATATCGTTGTCCAGCACCTGTGCGCCGGGGGCATTCCATACGTAAACGCCGTTACCGCGCGAGTTCATGTTGCGGTCCTGGCGACCTTCGATGGTGTTGCCCCGCACGATGCTGTCATTCGCACCATGAATGTCCACACCGTAAAGATTGCCCAGAATTCTGTTGTTCTCGACAATAGCCCTGCGTGCGGTTTTGGTCAGTAGCACACCGCTGTCGATGGTTTCGTGGTTGCTGCCGGAACCGACAAGTTCCAACCCGCGCACCACTATATCTTCACCCGTTACGGTGATGACCGAACCCATGCCACCCGCGTCGATCACGGCTTTGCCACGCCCGTCCAGAGTGATGGGTTGATCCAGCGTCACGGGGCCGGCATGGCGACCCGGAGACAGGATCAGCACATCGCCGGGGGCAGCCCCGGCGATGGCGTTCGCAAGTGCCCCCTCTTCCGCCGGGACGATCAACTCGGCTGCCGACACCACAGATGTCGTCAGAAGGGTGAACAGCACCGTCAGAAGAGGAAGCAGGTTTCGCATGGTTTACGCTTTCGGTTTCACGAACATCCGGCCGCGCATCTCCATGTGGAGTGCGTGGCAGAACCACTGGCAGTAATACCAGTAAACGCCGGGCTTTGCAGCGGTGAACGTCACCGAAGATGTCGCCTGCGGCCCGATCTCCATTGCGACGCCGTGGTTGTTCAGGGTGAAGCCGTGGGTCAGGTCATCAATGTCATCCAGGTTGGTGATGATCACAGTCACCTCGTCGCCTTCCGTGACCTCGAACGATTCAAGCGAGAAGGTCGGCGCCTGGCTTGACATGTAAACGCGGACCTTGTTGCCGTCGCGAATGATCGTGTCCATGTAGTCGTCGATATCGACACCGTCGGCTTCGGCTTGCTTGCGGGTTTCGGCCCACATCGGATCGTTGCGATCCCAGACCTCCACAGGGTTGACGATATCGCGGCGCACGATGATCGAGTCGTGCGGTTCGGCAAAGGTCGGGCCGTCATGCACAACTTTCATATCGTCGGTCGAGATGTCGATCAACTGTTCGTTCTCAGGCTTCAGAGGGCCGACATTGATGAAACGGTCTTTCGAGAACTTGTTCATCGAAACCAGCCATTTACCATCAGCTTCCTTGGTTTCGCCCATCGAGGTCGAGTTGTGGCCGGGCTGATAGTGCACGTCCACTTTCGAAATGATCGGATCAACATCGGCACCGTTATGGGCCTCAATCGCCTTCTCGATGTTCCATTTGACCACTTGGCTGTCCAGGAACAGCGTGGTGAACGCGTTGCCTTGACCGTCGTAAGCCGTGTGTAGCGGTCCAAGACCCAGTTCTGGTTCGGCCACCACGATGGAACGCGGATCAACATCGGATTCGAACAACGCGTCCATTTTGGTCACGTCCAGCACCGAGCAGGTCGGCGACAGCTTGCCGTTGATGATGACGTGTTTCATGTCGGGCGCGGTGTTGATGCCGTGCGGGCTGTTCGGGATCGGAACATAGCGTGTGTATTTCTTGTTCTGACCTTTACGACCGTCGATCACCTTGACGCCGTTCATCTCGGTGAAATCACCTGCGGCGATGCCGGCTTCGATCTCGGCAAGGTTGAAGATGACAACGTGATCCATCTCGCTTTCCGTCATCTCGGCAAGGTTCATCCCCATTTCCGAGTTGTAGGAGGTCGAGTAGGCATATTTACCCTGATAATCACAGTCGGTGTTATCAAGGTTGCCCGAGACCATGACCTGCCATGCGATCTCCATCGTGTCGCCATCAAGGGCGGTGAAGAAGTTCACATATTTGTCCGGCTCGTCCAGGATCGACCCGTCATTGACGATCGGTGTTTCGTCTTCGCCGTTGGCAAATACATAGCCGGTGCGCGGGAATTTCTGTGGACGCAGGCCGTGGATGGCTTTTGCGTTCGGAATTTCCACGATCTTGTCGGTTTTCATCACGTCGCAACGCACACGCGCCACGCGGGTGTTGGCCTTGTCGTTCATGAACAGGTAACGACCGTCATAGGTGCCGTCGGTGAACGACATATGCGGGTGGTGAAGGTCGCCATTGTCATGCACGCGTTTGCCGTTGGCGGCCAGGAACGCCTTGGTCTCAGGCAGCATACCGTCTTCGAAGATCTTGATGCTTTCGTTGGTCTGGCCCCAACCTGTGGCCGAGCAGCGGTTGAACACCGGAACCCGCATCAGCTCGCGCATCGACGGGAAGCCAAGGATGCGCAACTCGCCGGTCTGACCCGACGACCAGAAGCCGTAATATTCGTCCAGTTCACCAGGCTCGAGATTGACGTCCCCAGCCGCCCGGGCCGGGGTTGCCGTCATCATCGAGCCACCAATACCTGTGCCGGCAACAACCGCGCCAGTGGCGGCTGCCCCCAACATGCCCCTGCGGGTCAAGGAAAGGTTTTTGATTTCGTCAGTCATTGTATTTGCCTCCTTCAAGGATCTTATGACGTCTTGGCGTTCGGATGGTTCGCCGGTGGGGATTTAAGCGGAATGTTCAGATCCGCCGACCCGATCTTTTCGCGCCGCTTCAGTTTGCGGATCACGACCGGGCATTTGTCGGCCGACTGATACAGAACCTGACAATGCAGGCAGTCGACACACTCGTTGGGATTGATCTCGCCTGTCGGGTGAATGGCCTGAACGGGACATTCATTTGCACAGGTCTGACAGGGGTTGCCGCATTCCTTGTAGCGTCGCAGCCAGTCGAACATGCGGATACGGGCCGGGATCGCCAGCGCGCCGCCCAGCGGACACAGATAGCGGCAATAGAACCGTTCGATGAACAGCCCGGCAAACAGAAGCACAAGCGCATAGACCACAAACGGCCAGTCTCGCACGAATTTCAGGATGATCGCGGTCTTGAACGGCTCGACCTCGGCATAGGTTTCGGCCATCGGGATCGACACCATGCTGACGCCGAACAGGCCGAAGAAGATCATGTATTTCAGCGGCCACAGGCGTTCATGCAGACCCCAGGGCAGCGTCCATTGCGGAAAGCGGAATGCGCGCGCGATTTTGTTGGTCAGCTCTTGCAGTGCACCAAAGGGGCACAGCCAGCCGCAATAAGCCCCCCGGCCCCAGAAAACCAGGGCAGCAGCGACCGCAAACCACTGGATGAACACCAGCGGGTCCATCAGGAACGCGTCCCAGGTAAAGCCCGACCGCAAACTGCCCGCCAGCGCCATCAGGTTCACCACAGACAGCTGCGCATTGGCATACCAGCCAAGGAAAAACAGCGTGAAGGTCAAGAACCCCATGCGGAACCAGAAGAACACCCGCGCGTTCGCCGTGGCCTGAAACTGGAAGAAGAATGTGCCGGTCAGCACCAGAAGCATGACGCCCAGAATGCCTATTTCGACCGACTTGTCTTTCCAGATACGTTTCCACAATTGCGACTTGGCGGCCGCCTCGTCATCCGCGTTGTTCAGAACGGGCGCGGGTGCGGCCACTGGCAGCAAATAGCTTTGCGGCAGTTTGTAATCCAGATCGAAGGTCAGGAATGTCTTTTCAACGGCCCCCACTGCGCGCTGCACCAGAAGTTGCAGGCGGAACGGTTCGGCCGGGTCGAAATCTGCTTCGGCGGGGATCTTGAACAAATCCAACTCGGTGAAGCTGGGGCTGTCGGGCGTGCCAAGCGCCCCGATGCGGACGTGCTGCTTATCAAAGAAGCGCACCGATTTGTCGCCTTGAATCAAATGGATACGGTCAAAGATGCCCCCACGCACGTAACCAGAGCCTTTGAAGCTGTAGGCCCCGCGACCCATTACAAGGATTGCGTGTTCGCCTTCGTCCAGCCACGCCAGCATGTTGCGGTATTCCGCATCGCCCAAGAGCGATTTCCCGATCGACGGCACGGACACCAGCGCCATCTGCATGTCGATGAACGTATCGTCAGGTGCACCTTTTTCCGGACGTTTGATGGCACGGGCGTCACCGGTTTCCTCGAACGCGGCGTTGATCTGCCCCACGTCCAGCGTCAACCGCCGCACCGATCCGTCACCGGACAGGGTGGACCAATCCGATATGGC
This sequence comes from Aliiroseovarius sediminilitoris, assembly GCF_900109955.1. Taxonomy (NCBI): domain Bacteria; kingdom Pseudomonadati; phylum Pseudomonadota; class Alphaproteobacteria; order Rhodobacterales; family Paracoccaceae; genus Aliiroseovarius; species Aliiroseovarius sediminilitoris. Next base: position 48,750 of record NZ_FOJB01000003.1, read on the forward strand.
CTCCTGTGTCATGTCCACTTCGCGACGGGGACCGGTGGGCTGGGCAGGTGACAGGCCGCCAAGGCCCAGACCGCGTGCCACTTTGATGCCTGCGCGCACAAGACTGTCGTCGATCACCATGATCGTTACGGTCGCGCCGGAAATAATGTCCAGATCATGCGCGGTGCCACCAGAGGCAACTTCGGCTTTCAGGTCAAGGCCGGTATAACCTTCCGTCACCTTGACCATCTTGGATTCCGGAATGCCGATCAGCACGATCGGTTCCGAGTGCTTGACCAGCTTCACGCCCGTCAGCACCGCATCCGCATCAATCGCCGCGACGACGTGGATGGGTTTGCCGGAATATCCCGTCGTGCCCACAAAATCCGAGGTCAGAAAAGCATAGGCGATGGTTTCGCCGCCCTTCAGAACGGGGGCAACCGGCAAATCCTGACGTATCGGGCCGAACGCATCGGCACCTTCGACAAGTTCAGACGGTGTGATGTCAGGAAGAAAATTCGCAAGACTCTCGGCGTTTGCCTCGCCCGCCATGATCCCGGCAAGGATCACGACAATGGCACCGAGCCAGTTATAGATCGCGCGCTTCGCGGTCACAGCGCACCTCCGTTTTCTTGGATTGACGCCATGACCGCACGCTGGACGCAGTCATCAATTTTTGTGGTCGCGGCCGGTGGGCCACGGGTTTCGGGCCATGCTCGTTTGACCGCACCACCGATAATCTGTGCCACCGGATGCACCGCCGTTGCCGTGGCAGACAAAGGGTTGTTTTGCGCCTGGCTATTGTCAATCAGCGCGGTCATGGACGCGAGGCATATCGCACAGTCGACACAATCTTGACAGTTGTTGTTCTGGTCGGGCGCGGTCGGGTCTGACAGATCGACCTGCACATATTCCGTGCCGAAATCCGAACAGATTTCGATCCATGCCCCATCGGATGCAAAGCCCATGGACGACGTAAAAAGCTGCAACATCAACGCCAGCATCGCGCCAGCCAAAGAAGCTCGGCTGGCGATCCGGCGAACGGCCCCCACAACGATCTTTGACATCTGCCACGAACGGCGCATCGCCGAATCCTTCTACGCGTTTCAGCCAAGGTTGTGCGGGATAGAACACACCGCTTCCTTGATCTAAGTCATGACGATAGAACTCGGACAAATTTCCCATGATCTCCAATAGGTTGAGCGAAGCAATCTGGGCCACTCATTTCAAGTGGAAAAAAAAGTGGTGTGCAAAGACCAGCTTGATGAAGGGGTAATCAATCGAAGGCATACGACCGACACACCATACTCAGCCATAGACGAACCTGCGCAGATAGGACTGCAACCGTGTCTTTTCCGGCGTATCGCGGAAGCTGGCAGGCGTCAGGTGCGGTGTCCGTAGCAGCGCCGCAAGCTGATTGCGGTCGTGGGCGATATAGACCCCCTCGTGCCCTTCCAGATGGCGCGCGGTGGCCAGTTGGTGTTCGTTGCGATGTTCGCCAAGTGATGCCTTGCGCGGCATCACGATCACCGGTTTTTCCACCCGCTTCGCGGTCAAAATCGTCCCGATCCCCGCATGCCCGACCAGAACGGCGGTGCGCGCGATGATGTCGTCATATTCATCCGGCGTAAGAAACGGCGCATGTTTGATGTGGGTATAGGTCGCGGTGGGGTCAGCCGTCTGGGCAAAGACCTCAAGCGACAGTTCTGCCGCCAGTTCGTCGATCATCGACACCATGCGGTCAAAGGGCAATTGCGTGCCAACGGTCACGAAGATCAAAGCAACGACCCCTCGTATCTGCCACCTTCCGACTGCGCGACGCTTTCCCATTGTGACAGCCAGAGCGTCGCAAACCGTTTCGCCAGCTTGCCCGAGGATGACGCCTCTTCCGCGTTGGCGATGCTGTCCACCCAGATGGTGCGGCGGCGGATCATCCAGCCCAACACCAGCGCGATCACGCCGGGCAAGGCTCCTGTTGTGATGATCACATCCGGGCGCGTGCGCATCAGGATACCAGCCATCTGCATCGTGCAGATCATCGCTTTGAAAGGGGCGTTCTTGTTGCAGTCCTGCACCAGCGCAAACCGTGTGAAGCCTGATTTCTGCGGCAATCCATCCAATGTGGTCACATAGGTCACATCCGCCGGGTCAAACGACGCGCAGATCTGCCCCAACTGGTGCCAATGCCCCCCCGCCGAAGCCACGGCCAGGATACGAGGGGCCGGCAGGGATGAAGTTGATGATGTCATGTAAGCAAGACCCGGACCAACAACGTAAAAAATTGAACAAACGATGCCCTCCATATAACAAATTTCAGCACGCATCACCAGCCGCCAGACGTATTTGAGGCTTGTGTATCGTCGGGCAAGAAGGCAATTCTGCATCATGCTTGCCCGCCCGCTTCTTAGCCCCCCCGCCAAGACCCTGATCCTTGGCCTGATTGCCCTGAATGTGGTGATCGAGGCTATACTGTTTGCCGCCGATCTGGGGCTTGTCGGCACCAGGCAGTGGCGTCCGCTGGCCTATCAGAATGCCGCGTTCTGGGCGGGGCTGTTGTACAATTGGCGACCGAACTATGATGTCCAGCCGTGGACGATGTTCTTCACCTATGCCTTTTTGCATGGCGGCGTGGCGCATGTGCTGGGCAACATGCTGACGCTATGGCTGATCGGTCCCATGGTGATCGTCCGCGCGGGGTTGAAAGGGTTTGTGCTGATCTATGTGCTGTCCGCCATCGGCGGTGGAGTGCTGTTTGGTGCCCTGACCCTGTCGGCGCGGCCTATGGTGGGCGCGTCGGGCGCGTTGTTCGGGCTGGTCGGCGCGATCCTGTATTGGCGATGGGCGGACCGGCGGCGGCGGCGGCTGGACCAATGGCCGGTGCTGAAGACCGTTCTGATACTCGGCGTTCTGAACCTGTTGCTGTGGCTGCTGATGGGGGGACTTCTGGCGTGGGAAACACATATGGGCGGCTTCATCGCCGGGTGGCTGACCGCCGCCGGACATGCATTTTTCAGAAAGAAACGCCGGGCGCGCAGATCGGCACGTTAGATATCCTGGCCCATCGCTTGCCGCAGCATCCAGATCATCCGTTGGAAGCGGAGACGGAACAAGGTGCCAACCGCGCGCAACCGCTCGACCCAGCCGCCCAGCTTGTCACTGCGTAACACCTTCGGCGTGTGCACGATGGCGCTGACCGGCATCGCCAAAGCCCGCAAGGCCCATTTCGCGCGGTCGCGCGGCGTGTTTCCGTTTACGCCAAACAGCTCTTGCGTCAGACGTCGCCATTTGTGGCGCAGCGCCGCCCAATCAGAGCGGGATGGGTGGCTGACCACCAGATCCTCTCGATAGATCAGCTTGTGTCCCTTGGATACGGCACGCGTGCTCCAATCCAGATCTTCCGAAACTCCGCCGCGAAACCCCCCAACGTCTTCAAAGACTTCACGGGTCGTGACCAGATTGCCCGAGCCAGTAAACCCCTGAACTTCAATGTAGTTCTGGAAGTTGAAGGCAAAGACCGCCTCGAACGCCTCGGCCCCGCTGCGCGGTGGTGGGGTTTCATCGAACACATCGACCCGACCTCCAATCAGATCGGCGCTCGGCGCAACCTCGTGCGCCTTGGCGACCCAGTCATCGGCCGCAACGCAGTCGGCATCTATGAAGAACAACAGCGGTGCGTTGGTTTCTGCGACCCCACGATTGCGTGCGGCGGCGGCTCCCTTTTCGGGTTCGACCACAAATCGGACATCGGGAAAACGGGTCTGAACTTCGGTCAAAGGGTGTGGCGAGTTGTTGTCCACGACCAGAATTTCGACCCGCGACAGATCATTTCGCGTCAGAGCCGTCAGGCATCGTGTCAACCGTTCCGGGTCATTGTAGTGGGGAATGATAATGGCAGCGTCAGGCAGTGCCATATCCATATCCATATGCGCCGTCGCTGAAATGACTTTTGTTCAGAACAACGCCCATGACGGTGGTCAACTCGGACAGTTGGCGTTCGGCAATATCGACCTGCTCGACAGTCGTGCGCTCGGCCTCGGCCAGAAGCAGCGCACAATCGACATTTTGCAGAAAACCGAAATTGTCATCCGCCCCGATCAGGGGTGGCATGTCCAAAAGCATGATGTCCGGCTCGTAGTCGTCCTGAAGCTCGTCCAGGATGACCTTGGTCTGGTTGCTTTGCAGGATTTCCGAGGCATTCGAAACCTCGCCCCTGTTCAGCCCGACGGCAACGTTCTCGCCGAACCGGCGGCCATGCTCCGCAAAGCTCTTCTTGCCTTGCAGCACGTCGCCCATGTTGCCGTCACACTGCAACCCAAGCACCTTTGCCAATCCTTGCCGTCGCAAATCCAGATCCAGAACCATCGTCAACAGATCTGTTTGCCGGCCAAAGCTGAAAATCAGATTGGCCGCCGTCGTGGTTTTACCGCAGGCACTGTGCGGGGACACAAGCGCGATGCGCTTCCAGCCATTGTTGGTGGCCTGCTGCAAGATCCGGGTGCGCAACATGTCAAACGGACCAGCCGCAGCCCCGCCATTCAGCGATACAAGACGGTTCTTTTGCGCAAGCGATGCTGAAATATCAAACGGTTCCAGTTCTGCCCAGGCTTCGGGCATCGAGGCGGGCGGCTTCGATGATCGTTCCTGAGAGCGCCGCGCGCGCGGTTTCCCGTCGCGTTGTCTGCGTGCCTTTTCGATGGCGGCCTGAAGCTTTTCCATTGCGATCAGATCCTCTCTGAACAGTTCTGTTTTCGCGCCTTCACCAGCGCACGCCAATTTTGTCCATGATCCGATCGGCCAACAAATCCAGCGGCTGATAGAACACGTGAACCGCATAGACGGCGACGGGAATGCCCAGCAAAATTATGACCACCCCCAGAATGCGTAACTTGCGCCGATGCGAGTTTTCACCAACGGTGGTGATATAGGGGATGGTGGCCAAGGGTGCGATACCCAGCTTCGACACCAGATCCTCGGGTCGACGAATCGACCGGTTCAAGAATTCCAGAAGGACCACCAGGCCAAGTCCGGCCAGAATGCCAAACACGCTGCCGCCCGCGGCGATAAACGTACGGTTGGGCTTACTGGGCCGGCTTGGGACGGCGGGCGGTTCAATCACAGAAATCCGCTGACCGCGCGACATGACTTCAATGCGTTCGCCGGTGCTGGCACGCGACAGACGATCAACGGCTGTGTTGTATTGCAGTTGAAGGTTCTCGTAATCCAATTGCAATTCATCGAGCCGGATGGCGTTTGTCGGGGTTCTTTCGATCGAGTCCGTTAGCCGCTCCAGCTGTCTCGTCGTGTTGATTTTTTCGTCGTTCAACGCGTCCTGACGCGCGGTGATCTCGGCCAGTTGAATGTCCAACAACGAATTTCCGGTCAAAGGTTGATCGCCTTCTTCCGGCGGCATGGTCTGCAAGGTTCGTTCAAGCGCGGCAATGCGAGCACGCAGCAATTTTACCCGTGGGTTGGATTCGGAATATACCGCAAGTGCATTGTTCAACGCCGCCCGCATTTCCTCCAATTGTTGCTGTTCCGGTGACAAAGCCGGACCGGCCAACCCGCCAACCTGACCGGTGGTTTCAAAAATGCGTACCAGACGCCTGCGTTGCTCTTGCAAGCTGACGGTCTCACGTTCCAACTGCGCCAAGCGTTCCTGTAACAGAGATTGCTGCCCCAACCGGTAATCAAGGCTTTCCGGCAGCGCATCGACATTTTCAGTCTTGAAGGCAAGAATTCGAGCACTGCGCTCGGCTAATTCCTGATTGAGCCGTGACACTTCCTGTTCAAAGAACTCAAGCGTTTGAGCGGCGCGCCCAGTGCGCGACTGCACGTCCTCTTTCTGGATCAGCGTCAGGTATTCGTTCAACACACCCGCCGCATTCTGCCCGGAGGGCGCTTCGAAGCTGATTGACATCAGGGCGGCCTGATCCCGCCCACCGGTGCTGCGGATCGAGGTGCGGGCCCGCATGGCTTGGGTAATCCGGTCCGGCGTCATCCCGTCCTGACCTTCCAGCACCTGAAACTTGTTCGCGATCTCAAGCAGGTTGGCACGTGTCATCAGTTTTTGTTCGACCACTTGCAATTGTTCCTGCGCCGGCGTGCGGGCGGTCGACGCCGCCAACTCATCCGGGATCTGAGGCGATTCCACGATCAAAGTCATCCGCGAGACATAGGATGGGGGCAACGTCATGGCCATGATGATCGACGCGGCAGCGATGACCGTCGCGACAACCAGAAAATACGGAAGGCGCCGCAAAAAGATTGATCGGTAAAACTGTAAGTTCGTTGTAGCCATTGGCGATTTAATCCTTACCCCAGGACCCACCGGTTCGCGCAATTCGCATCAGCAATCTGGTCGGGGATAGTAACATGCAATTAATTTCTGTCGAAGCTATCCGGTTTTCTTCTTGGGAATGTCAACCCGCCGCGCCGCACGCAGGAACAAGGGTTTGGATGTGTCTTCGTCCGTATCGACGTCTTTAGGCAGGCTTTCGTTGTCATCTGCCAGGTTGCTGGCAAAAAACACGCCGTCCTCCAGGACATTGCGAACAGCCTTCACCGATACGCGTTTGCTGCTGCTGCTCCAGGCATAAAGCAGGGACAACTCACACAATTGGTTGACCAGACGCGGGATGCCCTTGGTCGCCTTGAACACTTCGGCACACGCCAAAGGCGTGATTTCACTGCCGGTTCCGCCCGCCACCTTCAATCGGTGCTTGATATAGGCCCGCACAGTGGTTTCATCCATGCCTTCCAGATGAAAACTGGCTGCGACCCGCTGCGCCAACTGGCGCATTCCGGGGCTAAGCACGATATCTTTCAATTCGGGCTGCCCGACAAGGATCAGCTGGATCAGTTCGTCCTTGTTGGCGTTGATATTGGTCAGCATCCGCATCTCTTCCAGCCCCTCGCTGGACAGATTCTGTGCTTCGTCAATGATCAGGACGACCCGGCGGCCTTCGGCATATTCGCTTACGATGCTTTCCTGAAACCGCTGAAACAGCGTCACATAGCTTTCCGAAGGTTCAAACGGGATGGACAGTGCGTTCATCACCCATTGCAGCAATTCGCCCCGGTCGCCCTGCACGTTCGACAACAGCCCGACGCGAACAGAATCATCCATCTGGCTCAGAAGTTTCTGCACCAATGTTGTCTTGCCCGATCCGATCTCGCCGGTGATCAGCGTGATCGGCGCGCGCGACAATATCCCAAACTCCAATACTGCATAGGCGCGCTTGTGCTGTTTGGACCAAAACAGAAAGCTCGGGTCCGGCACCAGAGTAAAGGGCCGTTCGGTCAAACCGAAATGCCCAGTATAGAGTTCGTTGGAATTCATAATCCTGTCTGACTTCCTGGTTTAATACCAAAACTGCTAATGCGAGGTTGTGGCGAAATAATGTCAACGCCTGAAGGCTTTTTGCACATAAAGGCCCTCACTTCAAATTTGAAACAGTATACCCACCTGCATTGTGGACTGAAAATATCGTCCCTGCCTGGTGAAAAGAATCATTCGCAAGTGAGAATCGAAAATTGTTGCAAATGACCGAAATCAAAAATCAATAAAAATAGAAAAGCGCCCTTTATTGTATACACAAACAAAACAATATTCGATCAGTCGAGGCAACAGAATGCTTGTAAAATTATAAGTTTCCAACTACTTAATACGTCAATCCGCGAGGTGGGCGGAATTGTGCTACAAATTGGGCAATAATGTGTTAATGTCCCTGTGGGGTTAAGGAGAGCCGGAAGTTATTTTGACTTATCGGTTGGTTCGCAAGCTGCTGTGCCTGCAAGACATAGAGATTATTTCATCTCGAGGGTTTCCCGTGTCAGGCTGCCGCTTTTATTTTGAGGTGTAAGGAAAATGACGACCCATTTTAAAGACTTTTCTGATTCCAGCACCAAGCTGGTGAAACGACAAAATTTCTACATAGCTGATTCTTCTGTTCGTCCTTATCGTGATCGCTTCAAACGCCTGTTCGACATTGCCTTTGTCGTCGCGGCGGCACCGATTGCGATCCCGTTGATTGGCATCATGCTGCTGTTGGCTGCACTTGACGGCGGCAAGCCGTTCTATCGTCAACGCCGCATCGGCAAGGACGGTCGCATTTACAACATGGTCAAAATCCGCTCGATGGTGATGAATGCCGACCAACGGCTTGAGGCTTATCTGAACAGCAATCCGGACGCCCGCGCCGAATGGGACAGCACACAAAAGCTGAAAGACGATCCGCGGATCACCAAGGTCGGAAAATTCCTGCGCAAATCGTCGATGGATGAACTGCCGCAACTGTGGAATGTTCTTATGGGCGATATGTCCATCGTAGGCCCGCGCCCGATGATGGAAGATCAAAAGACCCTGTATCCGGGCGCCGCTTATTATGCCATGCGCCCCGGCATCACCGGACCCTGGCAGGTGTCGGACCGCAACGAGACAACATTCGCACAGCGCGCGACCTTCGACACGAAATACTATTACGAACTGTCGCTGAAGAAAGACCTTGAGATTCTTGGCAAAACCGTGGGTGTCGTTTTGCGCTGCACAGGTCACTGATCAGGCACCAATCACGCTGATGGCGCGCGGCATTATTGTCGGGCGCCATTTGCTTATAAAGCGCCGATTTTCCAGTTGACCACCCGCCACCAAGGCGACATCGCAGTCCACCAACATCGTGGTAACTTGCTGAAAACGTGCAAAACAGCTACAATTCTGCTTAAACGAGCAAACTCAACGATATTAACCGTTTGAATACAAACCGGACCGGAGTATTCTAATCTATGCCTTTGGCAGATAGGGGATTCACCATGCTCAAAAATATTTTTACATTTCTAACCGCCTTTTTTGCACTGAATGTACTGATCGCTAGCAATGCGATGGCGCAGAACGGATACAAAATTCGTGCGGGTGACACCCTGAACATTGAGGTGGTTGAAGATGCAAACCTCAACCGGTCAGTGTTGGTGCTTCCTGATGGCTCCATCAGCTTCCCATTCGCCGACGGCGTTCGTGCAGCGGGACTTACAACGAGCCAGGTCGCCGCAAAGCTGGCTGACACGATGGCCCCGAACTTCACCACAACACCGAATGTCTATGTTTCTGTTGGCCAAGTCGCCGTTCGTCAGGCGACCGGTCCGATTGTTCCGGCCACGGATGACATCTATGTCTCTGGTGAAATCAACAATCCCGGCAAACTTGCGGGAAGCAGAGGCATTACAGTTCTGCAAGCCATTGCCCAAGGGGGCGGCTTGACACGTTTTGCCGCCACCAAGCGTATTCAGGTGCGCCGTGGAAACAAGATCTATGGGTATAACTACGAAACCAATGCGGGCAACATTCGCCTGCAAAAAGGTGACGTAATCATCGTGCCGCAGCGCAAACTTTTCGAATAAGCGCGACGGCAAAAAACGAGCAGAGGAAAACAGGTGGGACAGAAAAATAAAATTGCCGCCCTCCTGGCAGGAACCAGCCTGATCGCAACCGGGTTGGTTCCCGCCACTGGACAAGAAGCAGATGCCGTCGCCCCGATCGAGGGGTTTGCGATGACGCTGGGCATATCATCAACTTTGCGGGTCAACGACAACCTCAGCTTCAGCGACCCGTCGCCGGGCACGTCGACCCTGTGGGATAACACCGTTAACTTCGGGTTGCTCAGCGAAACCGGCGTGGCCCGGTTCACCGCTGATCTGGGTGCGACTGTCCGCACCGCAGCCCTGCCCGGTCAATCGACCGAAACGACGTTTGACGATCCCTCTATCGTTCTGGGTTATCAGATGGAAAGCGCCGACAGCCTGCTTGAGGCTGAACTGGCCTATCAGCAGGTTTCGCTGCAATTTGAAGACCCGTTGCTGGGCATTGACGACCTGATCGAAGACGGGCTTGAACCAAGCGATCTGACCGCCTCGGACGGTATGCGTGGCACGTATAGCGCAAGCGTTTCTTTCGAAACGGGCCGCACCGCCCCCTTTGGGTTTGGCACTGTCCTTGAATACGAAAAGACCGAATACTGGGACACCACCGATCCCGGCAACTATGATGACGAAACCACCGCAGCCGAAGTCTTTGCCCGCTTGCAATTTTCGCCCGTGATGGAAGGCCGTATCGCACTGGATTGGGAACAGTATGACGCGATGGACGCTGTTAGCACCTCGCGCCGCACCACCGGCGCGACGGCCAGCCTGACATACGAGATCAACGCCATCACCCGTATGACCGCCAGCCTTGGCTATACCGAGATCGAGGAAACCAACCTGATCGGGACCACACTGCAAGACGGCGTGACCGGTGGTCTGGCCGTGACCCGCGATTTTCCCACTGGCAACATCACAGCCGAATATTCCACCGGGATCAGCACCACGGGCCGCCGCGACACGATTGAGGTGCGCGGCGAGTTTGAGACACCGGGTGGATCCATCACCGCTGGCCTTGGTGCAACACGGTCGAATGCGGGCGATGTGAACATGATTGGCAGCCTGGGCTATACCAACGAACTGGCCATGGGCACTGTTACCGCAGCTCTGGAACGAAGCTATGATACGTCGAACGCTGGTATCGAAAACCGGTCAACCACCGCTTCGCTTGGCTTCGACACCGATCTGTCGCCCAACGCATCCATCGGGTTCGAACTGGATTATGCCGAGGTGACGGATGTTGCCGCCGACACAACCACTTCGATTTCCGGTTTCCGCGCGACCTATAACCGCGATCTGACGGCGGATTGGGGCCTGACGGCGGGGTATGAATATCGCAATCGCCAGGAGACTGGCGCCACGAACCGCGAATCCAACGAGCTGTTCGTCACCCTTGAACGGGAGTTCAGCATCCGCTGATCCCTGCCCCGCCCTGCCCCGCAAAGCAGAGCGGCTGAATTCAAAAAACCCACCCGTGCCTCGCAGCCGGGTGGGTTTTTTGTTGGTGTGCCAAGATGGCATGGCGGCGTGGGAACCGCCTCAGTTCGACACTGAGCTGGCTGATTTCACTGCAACCACAGTTTCTTCTTCCGGCTCGCCAAATTGGCTGCCAGCCCCAAGCGCGATGTTCAGGCGCACATAGTTGCGGGCCAGTTGGCGCAGGTTGTCGGCAAGGGCCGTGTCAGCATCTGCAATCCGTTCCTCGGCGCTGATAAGGTCACGAATGGTCGCGCCTTCACGCCTCAGAAGCTCTTGGGTCAGATCCCGTGCTTCGCCGTTCAGCCGCACGCGACGCTGCGATTCCACAACGGCGCTGCGGCTGGCCTGATAGGCGGCAAGGGCGCTTTCGACTTCGCTGACTGAACCCAAAACAGCAGACTGCCAGCCCGCATAGGCCTGACGGGCCGCGGATTGCCGCGCGGCAACACGGGACTTGTCGCTCTTCATCGGCAGCGACGGCAGGTTCAGGGTCGGCCCAATGGAATATTCAAGCCCGTCCCCGGAACTGGTCTTGCCATAGCCGATCATGCCGCTCAGCGACAGCGATGGGTACATGTTGGCCTGCGCGATGCCGACATTGGTGACGGCTTCATAATAGCTTCGTTCGGCGATTTTCATATCAGGGCGATTGCGCAGGATATCTGCGGGCACGCCGGTTTTCAGCGTTTTCGACGGGCGCGGCTGGCTGGCATTGTCGTCCAGATTGATGCCCAGACGGCCGGGCGCGACACCGGTCAGAACGGCGATCTCGGTTTTGCCGGCGCGGATCGCGGCGATCAGGGCCGGAATTTGCGTTTGTGTTTCGGCCACAAGCGCTTCGGTCTGGACGACGTCCAGCGTGGTCGCGGCGCGTTGGTCAAACAATTGCTTGGTTTGCGTCACCGCATTCCGGCGCGAGGCAAGTTGCTGACGACGCAGGTTCAACAACCGTTGGTTATACCGAAGGTCCACATAGGAATTGGACAGGTTCAACAGCACCGTCAGGCGGGCGGCGTCTTCTTCGGCGTCTGCGATGTCGATACGGGCGCCTGCGGCCTGAATTTGCTGGCGGCGCAACCCATATGGATCAAGCATCCAATCCAGACCAAGCCGGGCGCGGGTGGTATTGCTTCCCGTGCCACCTGGCGATTGCCCATAGCGGTACGTGGCTGTGGGCGACAGGCTCAGAAGCCCCGGAACGGCGTCGCGGTTGGCTTGGGCTTCGATTACCTTTTCTCGGGCGATTTCAAGGTCATAGTTTCCTGCCAGGGCACGCTCGACCAGCTTGTTGAAGACAGGATCCTTGAACCCCATCCACCAGGTATCATTGGCCAAAGGCACCGGAACCGCCTGCGTCGAAACGCTGGAATAAGATTTGGCGAATTTGAAGTATGGAAGTTTGTAAGGCTCGTCCGTTGCACAACCGGAAAGCCCGATCGTCGCTGTCAGGACAATGCCCAAGACCGGCGCTTTGCGCCTGCTCATCTGTTTCATTTTGCTACCCGTCTGCCTCGTCAGCCGTCTGTGCGACTGTTGTTTTTACGGTTATTATTGAGGGCAGACTGGCACAGAACCTTGTTTTCACCAAGAAATACTGAATTATTTGCGAAACTGCCGGGTCAGGCTGACCAAAAAACCACAACCTGCAAACATGAAGCGGGCCTTAGCCTTCGCGGAAAGCGCGTCTGAGCTGCTGCAAGAATGGCTCGGTCAGATAGGTCAGAACCGACCGTTCACCGGTTTGAAGGAAGGCTTCGACCGGCATTCCGGGGATCAGTTCGACATTGCCAAGACGTGCGATTTCCTCGGCGGGCAGGGTCAGATCAATGCGGAAATAAGACCGCCCGGTCTGTTGGTCATCGACAGATGTGGGCGAAATGCCCGCCACGGTCCCGAACAGTTCCGGCGTGGTGCGTTGGTTGAAAGCCGGGAACAGCACTTTCGCCACCTGCCCCACAAACACCTGATCAATCGACTGCGGGTCCACCTGCAATTTGAACTCGACCCCATCGGACAATGGAACGATCTGAGTAATTGTGGCCTCGGGCGCAACAACCCCACCTTCGGTGGTGGCCTGAAGTTCGTGGACGATCCCGTCGGTTGGAGCAAGGATGTCGATCCGCTCCAACTGCTTTTCGACGGTCACGATTTGCAGGATCAATTCCTCCCGTTCGGCGGTGGTGGTGCGCAATTCTGTCACCACCTGTTCCTTGAATTCGCGATCGGCTTGCAGGATCTCAAGCTCCGTATCGCGGATCGAGTTATAAATCCGTGCCAATTCTGACTGGTGCTCGGCGATCTGCCCCAGCAGGGAGGATTCTCGCCCCTGTAATTCCAGCAATTCACTTTCGCGCACCAGCCCTTGTTCGCTCAACCCCTGCTTGGTTTCCCGCTCCTGACTGACATAAGCCAATTGGTCCTGTTTGGCGCTGATCTGTGCTTCAACCCCGGAAATCTGATTGCGGAATTGCAAGATACGTTCCGCCAGTTGTTCCTTGCGACCGTTCAACACCTCGCGTCGGGCCACAAAAATCTCGCGCTGGCCTTTGAAATGCTGGGTCAGGTCGATATCCGGCAGATAAGGGCTGTCAATATTGAAGACGGGCGCTGCGAGTTCCTGATATTCTGCGTCCAGCCGGGCTTCGCGGGTGACAACCTCGGACAGACGGTTGCGATAAATCTCAAGATTGATTTGCAGCAGGCTGGGATCGAGCCGCAGCAGCACGTCGCCCTTGCGCACCACATCGCCGTCTTTGACCAGTATTTCCTGAACCACGCCGCCATCCAGGCTTTGCACCTGCTTGGGCAGGCCGCGCACGACCACCTTTCCCGGCGCGATCACCGCGCCTGTGATCAGCGTTGTGGACATCCAGACAAAGGCCGAAACCAGCAGTGCCAGACTGGCCAGCGCGCCCAGATAGACGGGAGTCGCCAGACCGGTCTTGATCGGCGCATGAGGGGCGGATACGGGATTGGCCATCGCCTATACCTCGAACACAGAGCTGGGGGCGGCAGTGGGCCGCTGTGGTGTGGCGTGTTGCAGCACGTCTTCCTTCAATCCGAACCGGCCGACTTTGCCTTCGTGCAGGATCAAGATCTTGTTCACGGCCTGAATGACACTGGGACGGTGCGCCATCACCAAAACGGTGCAGCCTTTCTTGCGCATGCCGATGACGGCACTGGCCAAAGCCTCGTCCCCTTTCGCGTCGAGGTTGGAGTTCGGCTCGTCCAGCACCAACAGACGCGGGCTTCCGTAAAGCGCGCGCGCCAGGCCAAGACGTTGTGTCTGCCCGCCCGACAAGGGTTGTTCGGTGGTGCCCACATAGGTCGTATAGCCCTGCGGCATCTTCAGGATCATGTCATGCACACCCGCAATCTGCGCAGCCTCGATGACATCCTCGTCGCGTGCATCAGGGTCAAACCGCGCGATGTTCTCGGCAATGGTGCCGGGCAACATTTCGACCCGTTGCGGCAGATAGCCGATATGCCCGCCCAAATCTTCATTGTGCCATTGGTTCAGCGTCGCACCGTCCAACCGAACTTCGCCGTGGTCGGGTTGCCACAAACCCACAAGAAGACGGGCAAGACTGGATTTGCCCGCCGCACTGCTGCCGACAACACCCAGCCCGTCCCCCGGTTCAAGTTCGAAGCTGATCCGTTCCAGAATGCGGGGCCGGTCGCTGACCAACGAGTTTTTCGGTGTCAGTTTCGTGACGTTCTTCACCACCAGATGCCCCTTGGGCTCTGGCAGATCGAAACCGCTTTGCGGGTCGGGAATGTAATCCATCGCATCTTTCAAACGGCGATGCGCATCGCCCGCCCTGCCGATCGTGCGCCAGTGAGCGATCACCTGATCGACAGGTGCCAATGCGCGCCCGGCGACGATCGAGGTCGCGATGATCATCCCGGCCGAGATTTCCTGCGCCAGCGCCAGATAGGCCCCGACGGTCAGCAAAGTGGATTGCAGCAGCAGCCGGAAGGACTTGGAAAACGCTGCCACGATCTCGGACCGGTCGCCGCCGGTTTGATAATGGCCCAGGCTGTTTTGATGCAGCCCGCTCCACCGGTCCGTCACCTTGTCCAGCATCCCAAGGGCCAGGACGGCTTCGGCATTGCGACGCGTGCGTTCCACGAATGACCGCTCGACCCCTTCACTGTTTCCGGCGTTCTTGATGGGATCGCGCGATGCGAAGCGGTTGATGATTGCCGCAATGATCACGATGATCGCACCCCCAACCGTCAACCAGCCCAGCCACGGGTGGATAAAAAACACGACCGCCAGAAAAATTGGGATCCACGGCAGATCAAACAGGCCCAGAATGGCGGGGCTGGCCAGAAAGGCACGGATAACGGCCAGATCCTGCACCGGGTTGTAATGTTCCTTGTTGTCCACAAATCCTGACCGCAGCCAGAAGCCAAAGGCATCAGCACCAACCGCCTGATCCATCCGGTAGCTTGCGCGCGACAAAAGCCGGGCGCGCAGAAATTCGTAAACACCCAGAAATGCGTAAAGGATCACGACGATGACAAACAGCCCCTGCAACGTGGCAACGGACCCGCTGGACAGCACACGGTCATACACCTGAAGCATATAAAGCGGACCCGTCAGCATCAGCAGATTGATCGCGGCACTGAACAAACCAACCGTCAGAAACGCCCGGCGCAGGCGCGAAAGCTCTTTCTTATAGGGATTTTTCTTGGACTTCACAGAAAACTGTTCTGACAATCAATTATCCCCATAGGTATCTGCGTCGATAATGCGACCAGTTTGTTCACATGTTCGGGGTGATGCAAGAACTGAACAATGGTCGTGGTCAATTAGTCCAGTGTTGTGCAAAAAACAACGCGCCGCGGATCATCCGGGGCGCGTTTGTTTTGAAGGCCGTTGTGGTTCGAAATCAGACGGTCAGCTTTGCGGCTCGTCCGAACCATTCAGGATATAGTCGCGGATCAAACGCAACATGGCGATGCTGACAAGCGCCGAGGCCGTGCCAACGGAGCTGTAGAACCAAAGCGCCATCCAGATCGAATAGCCGTTCAGAAGGGCGGCGATGGCTGTGCCAAGCCCAACAAGCATTCCAAGACCAAGAACACCAATTACCATGTTCAACTCCCGTCCGTGCGGTTGATCGCCAAACTGCGCGACCTCGCAGAGATCATTCCTTCGATTCCATTACGCTCCACCCTGCGGAGCATTCGTGGCACAATTAAGGCGCGAGCGCCTGTTCTTCAGGGTTGAAAAACGATAGCCGCGGGTCGCAGGGGTGGCGATGCGCGGCAGTTTGTTCCGACCTGAGTGGTAACGACACTATACATGAAATCAACCAGTGCGGGAGTCCCGCCAAACAGAAACTTTTAAACAAGCGAGACAGTGCCGATTTGCCGCGCGCGGTTCATTGACTGCGACCCGCCAGATCGTCGCGCCGAAATATTCGAAAGAATATATCGCAATTCGCCTAGCTGTTGTTTCCACGCGACTTTTTCCGACGGTTTTTATCGGGTGCTCCTTTGGTCTTTTTGGCAAAAACCTTACCCGCTTTCCTGTTGTCTCGCAGCCACATTCAAAAACAGCATGGTCTGTGACCCGCGACACACCCGGTCTGCAAAACCGAATCACTTTGCCGGTTTATGGCGCCGGGAAGCGGTCCTCTTGGGCAGGTTCACGGACCCTGAGCCGCAGCAAAAAGGTCAAGACATTGCCCTTGAGCCACAGAAATCCGGCCTCTTTCAATCCCCGAATGGCCCTGCCCCGCTGTATTCACGCCCGTTTCACGCTGTGATTACGGCTATGGCCCAGTGTGCCATCAGGGTTATCATCCGTGGGAGTGCACAATTGTTATCAGAGCATTTTTTGCAAGAAATGCCGAGTTTGGGTAGTATTTCGAAACAATCTTTTGTGCTTGCCACAAAGGTTTCCGAAGGAACACCAATGGACGCTGATCATTCCCGCCAACACGACCTGGACATCTTCTTGTTCGGGCCTCTGGCCGTGCAAGATGGGGCTGGCAACCACTTCACCCCGAAAAACCAGAAATCCAAGGCTGTTCTGGCCATGTTGGCCCTTGCCCCGCGCGGGTCGCGGTCACGCGTCTGGTTGCGCGACAAGTTGTGGAGCGACCGGGGCGAGGATCAGGCATCAGCCAGTCTGCGTCAGGCGCTGCTCGACATTCGTAAATGCTTCGGCGCGGATAAGAAGGACATTCTCAGCGCCGATAAATACTCCGTCTCGCTGGACCTGTCGCGCATCCGCGTTGATGCCATCGACCTGATGGACAAGGTGGAACAGGGCGAAGTGACACCGCCCGTCGGTCTCGAAGCGGTTTCGGAGCATTTTCTGGAAGGGTTCGACATCTGCGATCCCGAGTTCGAAAGCTGGCTGACGTTAGAACGCCAGATTTGGGAACAGCGGCTGGTGGATCACGACAGTGACAACAAAGCCGAAACCCCGCCTGAAATGTCAGCCGATGCTTTGGGCCTGTCGCGCGGCCCGTCTTCGCCTGATCCCGTGATCAGCGCGCAGATGAACGTCTCGGACCCTACCCAGCCCAAACAGGCGGCCACGTGGGCCATCGGGGTGCAAAGTGGCATGGCCGGGGATGCACATGCCGGGCTTCTGATTGACAAACTGACCCGAAACCTGCGCGAAATGGGCCGTGTGCCCAGCGTGCGCACCTTTGAAAACCAGCCCTTGTCGCAAATGCGCAGCGAGTTTGGCCAGGTCGAAATCCCGTTGGTTCTGCGGGTGACGGAACTTGACCAAGGCCCGTCGGTCCGCCTGTCGGTCGAGCTTTTGACAGGCAAGGATGGCGTGACCGTCTGGTCGTCCAGTCAGGCTTTCGCCCCCAACGATTTCGCCCAACCCGCCTGCCCGGCCCTGAACGGGCTTGTATCGCACGCGGTGATCCAGATCGGGCGTCATTTGCAAATGCACGCAACCAGCCCGCAAATGGCAGGCGCCGGGCAATTGATCGAATGTATCTATCAGATGTTCGGGCTTTCGGTGAACGAGCTGTCCAGCGCCGAGGACAAACTGGCGCATCTTTTGAAGGTGCAACCCAACGCGCAAACCTATGCGTGGATGGCCTTTGCCAAGTCTTTTCAGGTTGGCCAACGGTTCACGCCCGACGCCGCCGCGCAGATTTCCGAAGCGCAGTATTACGCGACCCGCGCGCTGGAAGAAGACGAGTTCGACCCGCTCGTGCTGTCCCTCGCCGCGCATATCCATTCCTATCTGTTCAGCGAATTTGACATGGCCGCGTCACTGTTCGAACGCGCATTGAAGATCGACCCCGAACAGGCGATCGGCTGGGATCTTTACGCCACGATGAACGCCTATGCAGGCGACACGCGGAAATCTCTGGCCATGGCATCCTGGGCGCAGCATTTAGGGTCTAACACGCCGATCAGTTACTATTTCGACACCACGAAATGTATCGCCGCCGCCCTGGCGGGCGATCATACCGCCGCCATAGAAGCGGGCGAAAAGGCGCTGGTGCAACGACCCAAGTTCAATTCGATCCTGCGCTATCTGATTTCCAGTCACGCCCATCTTGGCAACGTCCAGATGGTCGAAAGCCTGCGCCACAAACTGGTCGAAATCGAACCTGATTTCTCGACCGGAGTGCTGCGCGGATCGGGCTATCCGGGGCTGGCCACGGAGGGCGGTCGCCAGTTTCTTCTGGGGCTGAGCAAGGCCGGATTTGACCGTGATTAACAAACAGGGGATGACATGATGAAAGACCGGGCCGACACTATCCATGAATGTGGCTCTATCGCTGAATTTCTGAGCCTTGCGCAGATCACCGTAGGCCCAAATGGCCTTCAGTTTGATGATGCCACCGACAAGATCGCCGAGATCTCGGTCGAAAGCCGCACAGGCGCGCAGGGCGCAGGCGGCGTCAGCGCAGTCAGGATGGTTCTGAACAAATCCGCCTTCAACAAATCGGCGCTGAACAAGAACAAAAACAAGAATAAAAACAAGAACAAGAACAAACTTCAGGCCCCAAGCGCCCAAGGGGCCAGCGGCGCCTTGATGCCCACGGACGCCCTGTTGCGTCTGCACCGTGCTGGTGCTGCCGATCTGGGCGCACGACTGCCGGATGAATGGACCAACATCACCCTGCCGCCGCCGCCCGGCCCGGATCACAGTCGGTTGGAAACTCTGCTGCTCTTGGCCATGCAGCGCAATATCGACGAACGCAAAATGCGTATTCCCGATATCATACAAGAAGCTACGCTGGATCTGACCGCCTTCACCCGCCCGCTTGGCATTGACGGGCTGTCGGGGTTTGAAAACACCGAGGCGCTGTTTCTGGAACTTTTGACCGTCACTGAATATATCGGGCTTTATTACAAGGGTCTCTTCGGGCGGCTTCGACCCAACCAGATTGAACCGCGCCTGCGTCCCGTCCTGCCCAACCCGGCGCACGAGGCCTATCCCAGCAACCATTCCTTCCAGTGTCACACGCTGGCCTTCGCGTTCAACACGATCCTGCCGGAACATCCCGCCACGCAGGTCTTGTCCGAAGCCGCGTTGAACGTGGCGCAAAACCGGGAATGGGCCGGGCTGCATTATCCCAGCGATACGGCTGCCGGACTGCTTCTGGCGAAACGATTTGCACCCCTGTTCGCCGAGGCTTTCGCCGACCGCTATCAGACCGTGCAGCAAGAATGGATCTGAGGGGCCGAAGAATATGAACACCGCAATCTCAAAATGCGCCGGGGCAGAGCAAGTCGAGGAAAGCAGCTATTATTACCTGTGGCACCTTGTGTCGCTGGGCGTGCTGACGCCCGACAAGGCGCAGACGGGTTTTGCCGATACGCTGTGGGACACTCTGGCGGCCAGGGCCGAGGCGACGCCTTCGACCGTTGTTCTGATCGATGTCGGATGCAGCTTTGCCCACCCGAACCTGAAAGACCGGGTCGATGCAGCGCGCTCGCTCGACTTCACCGGAACGCCCTATGGGGCGCGTCTGGCGACTGGGTCGAGTGGCGAGCAGAAGAACTTTGCCGGGTTGTCGGTCGATGGCTTGCATCTTGACGGGCTGGACGCTGATGAACGCGCGATGTTCGATGAGGTGGTCCAGCATCTGACCGACAGCACCGGCGAGCTGCGCCCCTTTGGCGACACCGAAGCCAGATTTGCGTCGCATGGCACCGCCGTCAGCGGACTGATCGTCGGCGGGCCGGAACATTGCTACGCGAAGGACGATAATCCCTCGGTCGGGGTGATCCCTTATTTCGGGGTCGATCCGTTTTCAACCCTGATTTCGCTGCGCACCGGGTTTGACAATGACCCGCTGCAATTCATCGCAGCCCTGCTTTATGCCTGGCACCAAAAGCCCGACGTGATCGTGATGCCGCGCGGCTTGCCGGACCCTGACGCCTCGGTCGTGACACCCAAGGACGATTTCAAGGCCGAGCTGCAAAGTTGGGCCAATCGCGAAGCCGCCGACCTTCTGCACCGGATCGAAGTGTTGACCGCCAAAGCCTCGCCCCATGATCCCACCGCGCCACAAGTGTCCGAAACCGGGCGCCACCTGTGGCATGTGGTGCAGGCGCTGTTCATCGCGATCAGCAAACACGTTCCCATTGTCTGCGCCGCTGGAAATGAAGGCGAAAGCCAATTGCTGTTCCCCGCCAATCTTGCAAATCGTGAAAACGGCATCATCGCCGTGGGGGCTGTGTCGGGTCAGGGCTATCGCTCTGGCTATTCCAATTACGGTGACGGCCTGACGCTGGTTGCCCCGTCAGATGATATGGAGGTCTTCAACCGCCACCAATTGCGGGAAACGCCAAAACGGGTGGACAAGATCGGGTATCTGAAACCCGACAGCGCGATGGCAGTGTCCTATAGCCGCAAGGGATTGCTGAGCACCGACATTCCCGGAAGTTTCGGATATGACGGGGCAGGAAGCGAAGATCCAGACATGCCAGTCGAGCTGGCGAAGAGCGGGTTCTACACTCAGTTTGGCGGCACCTCTGGCGCCTCGGCGCTGGTCGGCGGCGTGGTGGCGCTGGTGCGCCGGGCCGAACGGTTGTCGGGCAGCGGCAAGGGTCCACGCGACGGGTGCGATCTGAAAACGCTTCTGATGACCACTGCGCGTCGTGACATGCCGATGATGGGCACAACGTTGCCCCTGAAATCCGACTGCATGAATGTTGCCAATGAAGACGCCGACGCGTTCGAGACTTTTTTTGGCGCCGGGCTGATTGACGCCAAAGCCGCCGTGACCGCCGCGCTGAACTGAGCCGCGACAAGCCGCCAAAGCCGCCGGCCATGACCCCGGCGGCTTTTTCTTGCGCGCGTCCCGCTGAATTCACGCAAATCTGCCCGAAATTCACGTTTAATAACGCAATATTCACGCCACCCTTTCGCCCCGTTTATGCCCCGGCGTCATATTATACAGGCGTTCTGAGGAACCCGTTTGGCGAAAGCCATTTTTATCACCTGTTCCTTTCCAAACCCCAGGCTGGTTTCTCAGTTCGCACCAGAGATTCAGACCCAAGACCCGATGATACCAACCCGATAACCGACCTGATGAACCGAGGTATGACCATGCAAAAACTGGACCCGAAACTGAAAGACCGGATGGAAAGTCTGACAGGAAATTCTCATCCCGTGCTGATCACCTGCCATGATGATTGCGATCTTCTGATGGATCACCTGAACAAGAACGGTGTCATGGTCGACGACAATATGGCCGAGATCCAGTTGCTTGTGGCGGATCTGACATCGCGACAGATCGAAGATCTGCTCAACCATGATACGGTCGCCCAGATCGCACTGGACGATGATGGTAGCGTGTTCCAGTAACCTTCGCCGTGCGGCCGTCATCGGCAATGCCGGTGCCGGTGGGCCGCACAACGCAGGCGATGGAACACACGTAAACGGGTCGGTTTCTCCCGCCGACCCGTTTTCTTGTTACCGCAGCATGGGTGTCTGATCCGTCAGACCCAGACGCGGTTTCAACGCGTCCAACCCATCGGCCAATGCGTCAACCACCCCGGCTTCGCGCATATGGGCGCGCATCGCGGCGTTCAGCCCGCCTTCGGTCGCAAGACTGTCCAGCAGATCGGTAAAGGACGTTTCCGGGTTCTCGGTCATACTGCGCAGAAAGCCTGCAAACACCGTCGCCAAATACTGCTCCGACGCCGTTTGATCGCCCGTCAGCGCCGCCAGCCAACGCGCCCCTTCACGCATCTGATCCAGGATCGGCGATGCCAGCGCCGTGGCCGCGAAATGCGCGTTCAACGCAACCTCGGACTGGCAGGGTATGATCATGTCGGTATCCGCAAACAGACTGCGCAACGCCATGCTGTCAGGATAGACCGGCAAGGCCGAGCCGCCCACCGCTATCGACGGCAGCGGGATCGTGATCGCGATTTCGTTCACCGGTGCGCACAGCATCCTTAGATCGGCCAACGGGACATCCACCATCACCGAAATCACCCGGTGATCGTCGCGGAAGGGCAGATCGGGCACGACCTTTCGTGCCACGTCTGCCAGCAGACACAGAAAGACGGTGTCGCTGTCTGCAACCACCTGATCGTTCGGGGCGATGGTCACATCGCTGAACTGTGCGGCCAGCGCCGCCGCCATCGCGCCGTTCCGTTCGGACACGAGGATCTGATGCCCGCGCCCGGTCAACCCGGCCACCATCGCCGCCGCGATCTCGCCCGTGCCGATGAATCCTATGCGTTCCATGCGTCGTCCTTCCTAAGCGGGCGCGTCCTGCGCGATCATCCGCGCCACGTCCAGCATCCGGTGCGAAAAGCCCCATTCATTGTCATACCAGCCAAAGACCCGAAGCAGCCCCCCTTGCGACACCGAGGTTTCTGGCCCCGACAGAACAAGGCTTTCCGGCCGCATCCGCAGATCGCTGGACACGAGCGGCTCGTCCGTCCAGCCCAGAACATGCCCGCCCGCGGCTGTTTTCAGAACCGCGCGCGCTTCGGCCACCGATACCTCGCGCCCGGTGCGAACAGTCAGGTCAATGGCTGAAACACTGGCGGTCGGCACACGGATCGCCCGCGCCTCGACCCGCCCGGCCAGATGGGGCAACACCTCGCCCACCAGTTCATGGGCGCTGGTGGTGGTTGGCACCATGGACAGCGCGGCTGCCCGCGACCGCGCCGGATCGGCACGGGGCTTGTCCACTGTCGGCTGACTGCCAGTGTAACAATGCACCGTGGTCATATGCCCGCCAATCACGCCCAGTTCGTCATCAAGCAGTTTCAGCAGCGGGGCCAGCGCGTTCGTCGTGCAAGACGCGTTTGACACGATTCTCTGCCCCGTCAGCTTTTCCTCGTTCGCGCCCAGAACGATGGTCACATCCGCCTCGTTCGACGGGCCGGAAATCAGCACATTGCGCGCCCCTGCCTGAAGTCCACGTTCCGCCACCGCCCGTTTGCCCGCCATGCCGGTGCATTCCAGCACCACATCCACATCCGACAGGTCCATTGTGCTGATGTCAGACAGTCCGTGAAACGGAATCACCGTGCCGTTGATCGACAACCCGCCTTCCGATGCCTCGACCTGCCCCGCGAAGGGGCCAAATACGCTGTCATATTTGAACAGATAGGCGCAGGTGTCCAAGGACTCGATATCATTGATGAACGCGACCTCGAAATCCGACGGCGCCGCAGACAGGATCCGCAGGATCGACCGGCCAATGCGGCCAAAGCCGTTCAGGCCAATACGCGTTTTGCGCGGGGAGGAGGGGGACATCTGAACCTCGTCATCTGGGTGATGGGTCCACAGAACGCGAAAGCCGGGTCAGGTGCAAGGGGCGGTGTGAAATCTGCGGGCGTTGACGAATGCTCACGTTTGCGTTTGCCGGATGGACGAAGGCGGCGCATCCGGGTCAAATGGCAAAAAGCCCGATCAGAGGGCAAGGGGAATGGGAGAGGGAAAGGTTCGACGATGTTGGACGCCTATGCACGCAAACTGATTGACCCGCCGCTGAACGTGGCCGGGCGGGGTTTGGCACAGCTGGGCATAGGAGCAAACGCGGTGACGCTTGCCGGGTTGGGTTTTGGTCTGGCAGCGGCAGGGGCCGTTGCGATGGGTGCGTTTACGGTGGGTTTGGGCCTGATTCTGGCCTCGCGCCTTTCCGATGGGTTGGACGGAGCCGTGGCGCGCGCGACCCACAGAACCGACTTTGGCGGCTATCTGGATATCACCTCGGACTTTCTGTTCTACGGTGCGGTGCCGTTGGGGTTCGTGCTGTATGATCCGCAGACCAACGGAATCGCAGGCGCGGTCCTTCTTTTGTCCTTCTACGTCAACGGGGCGAGCTTTCTGGGCTATGCCATTCTGGCCGAGCGGAAGGGCATCGGCACCCAGGCCCAGGGCGTCAAATCGCTTCACTATTCGAACGGTTTGCTGGAGGGGACCGAAACCATCGTCTTCTTCATCCTTCTCTGCCTTCTGCCCACATATTTCGCGCCGCTCGCGTATCTGTTCGGCGCACTTTGTTTTGCCACTGCGATCTTGCGCGTCTGGGGCGCGTATCAGGCGTTTGGCGACATCACAACCGACCGACAGGAGACCTGATGAAACACCTTGCCCTTGCCGCCAGCCTGACCTTGGGCGCGTTGACGCACCCGGCCCTATCAGACCCTAACCCAGCCGATTGGGACGCGATCGAGACCGAAGCCCGTGGCCAGACCGTTTATTGGAACGCCTGGGGTGGCTCGCCCACCACCAATGCGTTTATCGACTGGGTCGGCGACCAGGTCAGCGGACGGTTCGGTGTGACGCTGGAGCATGTGAAACTGACCGACACCGCCGATGCCGTCACCCGCGTGCTGTCCGAAAAGCAGGTGGGCAAGGACACGGACGGTGCCATTGACCTGATCTGGATCAACGGGGCAAATTTCGCGTCGATGAAAGAAAACGGCCTGCTGTTCGGCCCGTTCGCGGAAGACCTGCCCAACTGGCAATTTGTCGATGTCGAAGGCAAGACCGTGCGCACCGATTTCACCGTTCCGGTTGCGGGGTATGAGGCCCCATGGGCGATGGCGCAGGTCGTGTTCATGTATGACACGGCGGACATTCCGACCCCCCTGCCCTCGGCCGCTGAAATTCTGGACTGGTCCCAGGCAAATCCCGGCCGCTTCACCTATCCCCAGCCGCCCGATTTTCTGGGCACAACGTTTCTGAAGCAAATGCTTGTGGAACTGGCTGACGATCCTGCGGTGCTGGCTCAGCCCGTCACGGACGACACCTATGACACCGTCACCGCGCCGCTCTGGGACTTCCTCGAAGACCTCACGCCGACCCTGTGGCGTCAGGGCCGCGCCTATCCCGCCAACGGCCCGCGCCAGATCCAGTTGATGAATGACAACGAGATCGACCTCGCGATCAGTTTCTCACCTTCCGAGGCTTCGACCGCCATAGCCAACTATGAATTGCCTGCCACAGTGCGAACTTTCGTTTTGGACAAGGGCACGATCGGCAACGCGTCCTTCGTGGCGATCCCCTATAATTCAGGCTCCAAGGCAGGTGCGATGGTGGTTGCCAACTTCCTGATGTCGCCCATCGCGCAAGCCCACGCGCAAGACCCCGAGGTGCTGGGCTATGGCACCGTCCTCCATGTCGGTGCCCTGCCGCCCGAGGACCGCGCGCAGTTTGACGCGCTTGACCTTGGCATCGCGACGCTGACGCCCCAGCAACTGGGCGATGTGCAGGACGAACCGCACCCCAGCTGGATGACCCGCATTGCCGAGGATTGGCAGGTTCGATACGGCGTGCAATAGACCCTGACATGGCCCAAACCCGAAAGTTCCTTCACCTTCCCTTGTTCCCGGTGCTGACCGTTCTGGTTCTGCTGGGGCCGGTGGCGGCAGGGCTGTGGGGCACTTTGCTTCCGGCCTTCGGGCATCTTCCGACAACAGGCCGGACGGGGCTGACGCTCGATATATTTCGCACGCTGTTCGACTGGCCCGGCTTTGGCCCGGCGGTGCGCCTGTCGGTGGTCACGGGGCTGACCGCCGCAATCCTGTCGCTGACGATCACCGCGCTGATCCTCGCTGGTTGGGCGGGCACACAGGGCTTTCGCGTTCTGGAACGTCTTCTGTCCCCTTTCCTGTCTGTCCCCCACGCCGCCGCTGCCTTTGGGCTGGCTTTCCTTATCGCCCCGTCCGGCTGGATCGTGCGGCTGTTTTCGCCGTGGCTGACCGGCTGGGACCGCCCCCCCGACCTGTTGATCCTGAACGACCCGTGGGGGATATCGCTGATTCTGGGTATGGTGATGAAAGAGGTGCCGTTTCTGCTTCTCATGTCCATCGCGGCATTGGGCCAGATCGACGACCGCCGCCGCTTGGCTCTGTGCCAAAGCATGGGCTATGGCCGCATCCTTGCCTGGCTTGTCGCGGTGTTTCCCGCCGTCTATGGTCGCATCCGCCTGCCTGTGCTGGTGGTGCTGACATGGTCCATGTCGGTCGTTGACGTGGCGGTGATCCTTGGTCCGTCCACACCACCGACCCTTTCTGTGCAAATCGTGCGTTGGATGTCGGACCCCGACCTTGTCTTCCGCCTGCAAGCCGCCGCTGCGGCGCTGGTTCAACTGGCGCTGGTCATCGGTGTGGTCGGGTTCTGGTTTCTGGGTGAAAAACTGGTGGCGCATCTGGTCTGTATGCGGATCGAGACGGGGCGACGGGGACACCGCGACCGCCCCTTGCGCATGGCGGGCTTTGCGGCTGGCACAGCGATCTCAGGCGTTTTGCTTTTGGGGCTTCTCAGCCTCGCCATCTGGTCCGTTGCCGGGTTCTGGACCTTCCCCGACCTGACCCCCGACCAATTCACCACGCGCAACTGGATGCGGCACAAATCCGGCAGTCTGGATGCATTTTTCGAAACGATGCTGATTGCCGGCATCGCGGTTGCCATCGGCATGGTCCTGACCATCGGCTGTCTTGAAACCGAGCACCGCCGCAATCTCCGTCTGACCCAGCGGGGGATGTGGCTGATCTATCTGCCCCTGATCGTGCCGCAAACCGCGTTTCTTCCGGGGCTGCAAACCTTGTTTCTGTCGCTTGGCCTGGATATGGGGCGCGGGCCTGTCGTTCTGGCGCATCTGGTCTTCGTGCTGCCCTATCTGCGCCTGTCGTTGGACGGCCCTTGGCAGGCATGGGACAACCGCCAAGCCACTGTCGCTGCCGCCCTTGGGTCCGGCCCCAACCGCGTGCTGTGGTACATTCGTCTGCCGATGCTGCTGGCGCCCCTGCTGACGGCCATCGCCGTCGGGGTCGCGGTGTCCGTCGGGCAATATCTGCCGACGCTGCTGGTCGGAGGTGGCCGCATCGAGACGCTGACCACAGAGGCCGTCGCGCTGGCCTCGGGCGGCGATCGGCGTGCGATCGGCGTATTTGGCCTGATGCAGACCGCCGCAGCTCTGGTGCCCTTCGCTCTGGCTTTGACTCTGCCCGCCCTGATATGGCGAAACCGAAAAGGGCTGTTGCATGGCTGACGGACTGCATCTGAATCAAATCGGTATCAGACATTCGGGTCACCGCCTGATGTCGATCAACACCCATGTCGCCCCCGGCGAAGTCGTGACCCTTATGGGACCGTCGGGCGTGGGCAAATCCATTCTACTTTCCGCTGTGATAGGCACTCTTTCACCCGAATTCACACTATCCGGGCAAATCCATCTGAACGGGCGCGACCTGACCGGACTGCCACCTGATGAACGCTGTGTCGGCATCCTGTTTCAGGACGCGCTGTTGTTCCCGCATCTGTCGGTGGGGGCAAACCTTGCCTTTGGTCTGGCCCAGGGTGGAACGCGGGCGGAACGACGCGCAAAGATCGACGCCGCGCTGGCCGAGGTGGGGCTGGGAGGCTTTGCAGATCGTGATCCCGCCACCCTCTCCGGCGGGCAGCGCGCGCGGGTTGCCCTGATGCGGATGCTGTTGTCCGAGCCGCACGCGCTGCTGCTGGACGAGCCGTTTTCCGGGCTGGACGCTGAACTTCGCGGTCAAGTGCGGCAGTTGGTGTTCGATCACGCCAAGGCGCGGGCCTTGCCGGTGCTATTGGTCACGCATGACGCCGAGGATGCTGACGCGGCAGGCGGAAAGGTAATTGTGCTGGAATAGGGTCTGGCATGTCCGGAACACCGACCGGCGCAATTACGGTGCGGTACACCGGGTCATGGTGGTCCAGAAAGTTCGTCTGATCCGGCCCTGTCAAGATTGCCTGCACCCGTGCTTGGGCCTCAGCGTTCCCGCGTATGGCCCTTCGCCATCGGCTTCATTCAGCCCAGCATGGTGAATGACGAGAATGCAGAATTCGGACTGCGTGATCCGGGAATATGTCCTGATTGATTCTTGGGCGTAATCGCCCCACTGTGCGCGTTCAAACGATACTGGACCGCCGAAGGACACCGATGTCACATCTCGATCTTCACGATCCTGTCCCGAACGTCGAATGCTTGATCGTGATTGCGTCGATCCGGACCGAAGAGGAATGCAGACTGTTCCGGTGTGGGCGTTTCGGCTCGGGCGCGGGGCAAAGGCGACGATCCGGACGTCCACACCGCTGCAATAATGACGATCTTTGTCACTCCGACCACCGGATGGTCGCATGTCGACCCGACGAACGGCACTCTCGGAGTATTGGCCAATATGTGGCTCTGACCCGGCACTTCGTCACTGTTTCCTCACGTTGGACCCACCGCATCGTCACGGTGCAACACCGCAAGGTTATCCATGCCTGACACCCCTGCCCCCACCGTTCTGGCCGCCCGCAATGCGGTGATCGCGATGTTCGTTCTGAACGGCACGCTGTTTGGCCTCTGGGCGTCGCGTATCCCCACCGTCTCGGTCAAGCTGTCGCTGGACCCCGGCGCGCTGGGGTTGCTTCTGCTCTTGATGGGTGGCGGTGCGATTGCGGCATTTCCGCTGGCAGGCCGCTGGGTGGACCGCCATGGCGCGGCCACCACCACCGTCTGGGTCGGCGCCATTCACGCGCTGTCAATCCTTGGCATCGGGTTGGCCCCGACGGTTTCAACCCTCGCTGCCGCGCTGTTCTTTTTTGGCGCAACACATGGCGCGATGGATGTGGCGATGAACTCTTGGGCAGGTGCGGTCGAACGACGCCTTCCCCGCCCGATGATGTCACGCTTCCATGCCTCTTGGTCCGTGGGCGCGGGGCTTGGGGCGGCGTCAGGCTTCGTCGCGATCAAACTGGGACTGCCGCTGCTGGCCCACGGCGTGTTGGTGATCGGCGTGGTGGCCGCCGTCTGCCTGTGGCTGGCCGTTCCGCCCGCCACGTCGCCCCTTTGGGCGCCGGCACCGCGTATTGATGCGCCGCATGCACCGCTGTTCACCTTGCCCAAGGGCCAGCTCGTGCTGGTCGGCCTGATCGCCATGTGTGCGTCACTGGGCGAAGGCGCGATGGCGGATTGGGGCGCGATTTTCCTGATGACCACGACTGGCGTTTCCGAGGCGTCGGCCGCCATCGGGTATGCTGTCTTTTCCGTGGCGATGGTGATCATGCGATTGGGCGGAGATAGGGTCACATATCGCCTTGGGCCGATGCGCACCGCACGGCTTGCCGGTGGCACCGCCGCGCTTGGGGCCGGGTTGGCCGTCGGCATCGCCACCTATCCGGTCGCACTGGTCGGCTTTGCGCTGATGGGCATCGGCTATGCGGTGATCATGCCACTGGCCTTCAGCCGCGCCACCAACGACCCCATTCTGTCGCCCGGCAAGGCGGTTGCCAGCCTCGCCACGCTTGGTTACGGCGGGCTTTTGATGGGGCCACCGGTCATCGGCTTCATTGCCGAAGTCAGCTCGATCCGGGTCAGCTTCGCCTTGCTGATGGCTTTGGCGGTGCTGATGGCGTCGCTGGCTCCGGCGCTTAGACAGCCCGACCCTTAATCATCCTCCGACACGATCGCAGGCCGATAGGGTTGATCCGCCTTCTTGAACAGCACGTAAATCGCCGGGATCACCAGAACCGTCAGCAAGGTCGACGATGCCAGCCCGAACAGAAGCGAGATCGCAAGCCCCTGAAAGATCGGGTCGGTCAGGATCACCGATGCCCCGATCATCGCGGCAATCGCGGTCAACAGGATCGGCTTGAACCGGATCGCACCGGCGCGCAGCAGGGTTTCGCGCAGGGGTTCGTCCCCTTCGGCCCCGTGCCGTATGAAATCTACCAACAGGATCGAGTTGCGCACGATAATCCCCGCCAGCGCAATGAATCCGATCATCGAAGTTGCGGTGAACGCGGCATCGAACACCCAATGTCCGAACACGATCCCGATGAAGGTCAGCGGAATGGGCGTCAGGATGATCAACGGCACCCGGAACGACCCGAATTGCGCCACCACCAGCACATAGATCGCCAGGATCGCCACCCCGAACGCCGCGCCCATGTCGCGGAAGGTGACATATGTGACTTCCCATTCGCCGTCCCACAACAGGGTGGGGGTGGCATCGCTGTCGGGCTGACCATAAAGACTGATTTCGGGCTTTGGCACCTCGGCACTCCAGGGCCGGTCGTCCAGCGCGTTTTGCACAGCGATCATTCCGTAGATCGGCGCTTCGAAATCACCCGCCATTTCGGCCATCACCATTTCGGCAAAACGGCCATTGTGTCGAAAGATCGGATAGTTTCCGGCCTCTTCCGTGACCGTCACAAGATCGCCCAGCTCGACCACGCCCCGGTCGCCCGGCAACAGGTTTGCGGGCACAGGGGTGGACGCCAGTCGCTCGGACCAGCTCAGCTCGCCCCGCGGCAGGGCCACACGGATTTCGGTCGGGTCGCGCCCCTCGCCGCGATGGGAATAGCCTACGGGCATCCCGTCGAACAACACGCGGATCGTGTCATAGACATCGCTTTGCAGGACGTTGAAATATTCCAGACTGTCCTGATCAATCGCCAATCGCAGACGCGGGCGGGGTTGGCCGAAGCTGTCTTCGACATCCACCACATAGGGCACGGCGGCGAAGGCTTCGCGCACCTCGCGCGCCACCGCCCGCCGGGTGTCGGCATCGGGGCCGTAAATCTCGGCCAGCAAGGTCGCCAGAACCGGTGGCCCCGGCGGGATTTCAGCAATCTGGATCGAGCCGCCTTCGGGCAGGTCCATATCCGCCAGCATTTCACGTGCCGCCAGGGCGATTTCGTGGGACGAGCGGTCGCGGTGACTCTTTTCTTCAAGATTAACCTGTAAATCGCCCAGTTCGGGCTGTTTGCGCAAGTAGTAGTGCCGCACAAGCCCGTTGAAGTTGAAGGGTGCCGCCGTCCCCGCATGAAGCTGGATCGAGGTTGCTTCGGGCAAGGCGGCCAACCGCTCCGCCGCTTCGGTCAGCACACGCTCGGTCCGTTCTAGGCTGGTGCCTTCGGGCATGTCCAGAATGACCTGAAACTCGGATTTGTTGTCAAAAGGCAGCAGCTTCACGACCACGGTGCGGTCGAAGAAGAAGGTCATCGAGCCGCCGGTCAGAACCAGCACCACGACCAGGAACACACCTGCCCGCCAGCGGCTGGCAATCACAGGCGCGGCAATCCGGCGGAACAGACGTCCCAGCACGCCTTCGCTGTCGTGGCCATGCCCGCCAGCCTCTGCACCGCCGCGCCCGGCGATCTTCAGCATCAGCCACGGGGTCAGGATCACGGCAACGAAGAAGGAAAAGATCATCGCAGCCGACGCATTGACAGGGATCGGCCCCATATACGGCCCCATCAGGCCCGACACGAACAGCATCGGCAAAAGTGCAGCCACCACGGTCAGGGTGGCGACGATGGTGGGGTTGCCCACCTCGGCCACAGCCTCGATCGCGGCGGTCACGCGCGAGCGCCCGTCACGCATCGCCCAGTGTCGCGCGATGTTTTCAATCACCACGATGGCGTCATCAACCAGAATACCGATGGAAAAGATCAGCGCGAACAGTGACACCCTGTTGATCGTATAGCCCATCATGTTGGACGCAAACAACGTCAGCAGAATGGTGGTCGGAATAACGATGGCGACCACGATACCTTCACGCCATCCAATGACAAGCGTCACAAGCAGCACGATCGAGACCGTGGCAAGGCCAAGGTGAAACAGCAGTTCATCGGCCTTCTCATCGGCTGATTGACCATAGTTTCGGGTGACTTCGACCGCGATATCCTCGGGGATCAGACTGCCACGCAGAAGCTCCAGCCGCTCCAGCACATGTTCGGCAACCAATACGGCGTTGGCGCCTTCGCGCTTGGCAATTGCCAGCGTCACGGCGGGCAGGCGCGTCCAGGCTGCCGCGGGATCGTCGCGGGTCATCGTCCAGGTGCGCGCGTCTACGGGTGCGCCACCAACGACGATATCTGCCACATCGCGCACATAGACGGGACGTCCGTCGCGGGTGGTCAGTTGCAACAGGCCAATATCCGAAGGGCCGCGCAAGGTCTGTCCCGCCGTCACCGTCAGGCTGCGGTCCAGTGTGGTAACGGTGCCTGCCGGGAAGGCCTGGTTGGCTTCGCCCACGCGCGCGGCCAGTTGTTGCAGTGTGACACCATAAAGGGCCAGCCGTTCGGGATCCGGTTCAATGCGGATCTGGTCCGTGCGCCCGCCAACGATATAGGTCAGCCCTACATCCTCGACCGACATAAGCGAGGCGCGCAACTCCTCGACCAGAGAATACAGCGCACGATCGTCCCAATACTCGGCCGCGTCCGGCCTGGGCGACAGGGTCAGCGCGACAATCGCCACGTCATTGATACCGCGCCCGACAATCAAGGGCTGCGATATGCCCTGCGGGATGCGGTCCATATTGGCCATGATCCGTTCGTTCACACGCAGGATTGCGTCATCTGGGTCGGTGCCCACGTCAAACCGGGCAGTGACCATCACGCTGTCATCCGCCGTCTGGGAATAGACATGTTCAACCGCATTGATCGAGCCTAGAATCGCCTCAAGCGGTTCTGTCACCAGTTCGACCGCATCGGGCGCGTGCAGCCCGTCGGTGCGCAGCATCACATCGACCATGGGGACCGAGATTTGCGGCTCTTCTTCACGTGGGATGACCGCCAGTGCAATCAATCCCATCGCCAGCGAAGCCAACAGCAAAAGCGGCGTCAAGGGCGAGCGGATGAACGCCTTGGTCAGACGCCCGGAAATACCCAGCTTCATGGCTGCACCAGTTTGTCGCCTGCCGACAATCCTGCAAGAATTTCAACACCGTCGCCGGTTTCCTCGCCCAACAGAACCACCACGTCGCGCGTGCCGTCAGAGGTTTGCAGGGTCACAAAATCATTGCCGAACCGGGTGGAGACAAGGTCGCGGGGAATGACAATGCCCTGCCGCGTATCGACGGTCACATAGACCCGCACGCGTTCGCCCACAAAGAAGCTGCCCAGCCCGTCCACCTCGGCATCTGCCGTGATGCGGCCATTGGTGATCTGGGGATAGACCTGCCGGATCACGCCGGTCTGGGCGACTTCGCCCCCAAGTGCGGCCCCGGCGATTTCGATCAGGTTGCCTTCGGCGATGGATCGGGCATGGCGTTCGGGCACGTTCAGGCGCAACAGATAGTGATCTGATGCGATGATCGCCACCGGCTCGCCCGGCAACATGACGCTGCCGCGCGGGGCCAACACGTTCAGCACACGACCTGCGCCGGGGGCCAGCACCTCGCCTTCCCGCTGTTGCTGCACCAACACGTCGCGCGATTGGCGGGCCGAAGCCAACCGCCCCTCAAGCACCGCCACAGCGGTTTGCGCCTGATCCACGCGGGTTTGGGCGATGATGCCACGCGCCAGCAAGTCCTCGGCCCGCCGCAGGTCGTCACGTGCCTGTGCCAGTTCCGCCTCAAGCGATGTGGCCTGCGAAGTGGCCGCCGCAATCTGCGGTTCCATCTGTTCGTTGACCACCCGCGCCAGAACGTCACCTGCCGCAACCATGTCGCCTTCGTCAACCATCAGATCAACAATCGTGCCGCCGATCCGGGTCCGCGCGGTCAACGTATCGACGCTTTCCACCGTGGCGAACACCGCCTTGCGGTCTGACAGATCGGTGGCCGTCACCTCGTAAGTCTGGGCCATCACCGGCCCGGCAAGAAAAAGGGAAAGAAGCAGTGGTTTTAACATATCGACGCCTTTGGTTTGGGCGGGTTTCTGTCTGCGTCCGGCATTAGGCAGCCAGTTGCGCTTGACTTTCATATTAGCAAAAACTAAATTAGTAAACACTAAAATATTGTCAAGTCGGACACGCCTTCCAAAGCAAGGGGAAAAGATGACGCCTGCCAGCACAGACCCGATGGCCGATCTTCTGGCCCGTGCAAATGAGGTCGCGACCTTGTTGAAGCAATTGGCCAATACGCGTCGGCTTATGATCCTGTGTCGCCTGGCCGCAGGTCGCGCAACCGTGTCCGAACTGTGCACGGTCGCCGACCTCTCGCAATCGGCAATCTCGCAGCATCTTGCAAAGATGCGGTCCGAAGGTTTGGTGAAAGGCGAAAAAGAGGGATTGCAGATCTATTACACGATCTCGGACCCGCGCTGCCTTGACGTGCTGGGACATCTGAAAGCCAGCTTCTGCGATTGATCGGCTGGTTTGCCCACCCACGCCGAACGGTCAAGACCATAGTCAAACTGTAATAGTAATGTCGGCTTTCAGGGATGCAGCGGCGACGCGTTCCGCGTTTCGCAGATCATTGTCCGCCGTGCGGGCGCGCGCCTGATCCAGCGTAAGCCCATGTGCCAGCCACCGATCCACAAGGCGCTGCTCCAGCACCTCTGGCGGCACGTCCAGCCGGACAGATATGTCCCACCAGTCGTTCAGGTCACGCCACCCCGGCGCGTCAAACAGCAGATAATTGCCCTCGATGATGATGGTGTCGCAGGTCTCGGGCACCACGCCCGCCCCTGCAATGGCGATATCACGATCACGATCGAAGATCGGAAAATATACGATGTCTGCGTTGGGAAGGGCGCCGACGAGTCGCCGCAGGCCTTCGACATCAAATGTCTCGGGCGCGCCCTTTCGGGCCAGCAGCCCGCGTGCGGTCAAGACACGATTATCAAGGTGAAAGCCATCCATTGGAACGACCAATGCGTTGCACCCTGCCCCCACCATCAGTTCGGCCAGAACGCTGGACAGGGTCGTCTTGCCAGAGGCAGGCGGCCCGGCAAGGGCAACAAGCCTGCGCCGTCCGGCACGAGGCGCTGCCAGAATGCGATCCAGCAGCGCCTTTGCAAGGTCATTTACATCATTCACGCAGCATCCTCGGCCGGTGGTTCCTTCGCGCCCGTCATGAACGCGACGGCGTCGGACATGGTATAATCTTTCGGGTCGATGGTGCAAAGCCGCTTGCCCAGCCGGTGAATGTGAATGCGGTCTGCGACCTCGAACACGTGGGGCATGTTGTGGCTGATCAGGATGATCGGAATACCACGGGCGCGCACGTCCTGGATCAGCTCCAGCACCTTGCGGCTTTCCTTGACGCCCAACGCTGCCGTCGGTTCATCCATGATGATGAACTTGGTGGCGAAGGCGGCAGCGCGTGCGACGGCGACGCCCTGACGCTGACCCCCTGACAAGGTCTCGACCGGTTGTTTGATCGACTGGACTGTCATCAGCCCAAGCTCGGTCAGCTTGTCACGGGCAAATTTCTCCATCGCTGGTTGGTCCAGCATGCGCAGATATTTCCCCATCCAGCCTTCCTTGCGAATCTCGCGACCGGTGAACATGTTGTCGGCAATCGACAGCGCGGGGGACAGGGCGAGGTTCTGATACACGATCTCGATCCCCATATCCCGTGCCTCGATGGGCGAATTGAACCTGACCGGCTTGCCTTCGATCAGGATCTCGCCTTCGTCCGGCATGGTCGCCCCGCAGATCGCCTTGACGATCGACGACTTTCCCGCACCGTTGTCACCGATGACGGCAAGAACCTCGCCCGCGCGCAGTTCGAAATCCGAGTGGTCAATCGCGGTCACGTGGCCATAGCGCTTCACGACACCGCGGGCCTGAACGACAGGAGTTGCGTTTTCCATTATGCCGATACCCTTCTGATCCATTGGTCAATTGCGACCGCAATGATGATAAGCCAGCCGATGGCAAAGACCTGCCACAACACATCCACGCCTGACAGGCGCAAACCCGACCGGAAGACGCCGACGATCAACGCGCCGAACAGCGCCCCCATGATCGACCCGCGCCCACCGAACAGCGAAATGCCCCCGATGACAACGGCGGTGATGGAATCCAGATTGCCTTCGTAAAACGACTGCGGCGAAATTGACCCGACACGCCCAATCGACGCCCAGCCCGCCAGTGCACAGATGAACCCGGCCACGCCATAGACCGACAACAGCGTGCGGTCGGTGCGGATGCCGGACAGATCGGCCGCTTCCTTGTCGTCACCGATGGCATAGACATGACGACCCCATGCGGTCTTGTTCAGCATATACCACAGCACGATGAAGACGACGATCATCAAAAGCGCGCTGAGCGTGATCCGGGCACCGCCGATGCTGAAGGATTCGCCAAAGAATTTCAGAAACGGGGCTTCGGCGTCGATATCCTGTCCGCGAATGGACTGCGCCCCGGACAGCCACAACAGCAGCGCATAAAAGATCGACCAGGTGCCAAGGGTCGTGATGAACGGCGGCAGCTTGATCCGGGTGATGAACCAGCCGTTCAACGCCCCCGCGCCAACGCCACCCATCAGGCCGATCACAATCGCGATCAGAGTGGGCACGCCCGAAAATACAGCAAGGTTGCCCATAACAACTGACATCAGAACCATGATGGCCGCGACCGACAGATCAATGCCCGCCGTGATGATGATCAACGACTGGGCGGCGGCCAGAATGCCGATGATCGACACCTGTTGCAGGATCAGGCTGAGGTTGAAGGCCGAGAAGAACTTGCCCCCGGCGATCAGACCGAAAGCAATCAGGCTCAGCACCAGCACGATCACGGGAACCAGCGTGGGGTTGTTGTGAAGCAGGTGCTGAATCCGTTCCAGCACCGTATGATGTTTGACATTGAACGCGGCGACACTTGCATCGCTCTGGTCCAAAGCGTGTTCAAAGTCCTGGCCTTTTTTGGCCGGTGTTGTCGGATCAGACATGACTCTCTCCCTTACCGGTCAGCGTAACTGCGGCATCAGATTCCGTCAAAATTGACAAGGCGAATGGGAGAGCGGGGCGTAATGACGCCCCGCCCGGAAGATTGGTTGGGGTTAGCCCCAGCACTTCTCCAGACCTTCAGCAGACGTGATCGACGGAACGCCTTCGACGGGTTGGTCGGTGATCAGCTCGACACCGGTGTTGAAGAAGTCCAGCCCTTCGCTGTTCTGCGGCTTCTCGCCGGTTTCCGCGAAGGTCTTGATCGCTTCGATCCCCTTCGAGGCCATCAGCAGCGGAAACTGCATCGCGGTCGCGCCGATCACGCCATCGGCCACGTCCTGCACGCCGGGGCAACCGCCATCGACGGACACGATCGTAACACCTTCGTCCTTGCCGAACGACTTGAGCGCCTCGTAGGCTCCGGCCGCAGCGGGTTCGTTGATCGTATAGACAAGGTTGATGTCCGGGTCGATCTGCAACAGGTTTTCCATCGCGGTGCGACCGCCATCGGGGGAACCATCCGTCACGTCGTTGCCAACAATGCGCGGATCGTCTTCGTCGCCAATGTCGGTCGGGTCCTTGATGTCGATGCCGAAGCCTTGCAGGAACCCGTTGTCACGCTGGTAATCCACCGAAACTTCGGATGCGTTCAGGTCCAGCAGCGCGATTTTCGCGTTGGCAGCATCGTCGCCCATCTTCGCCTTGGCCCACTGGCCGATCAGAACACCGGCCTTGAAATTGTCGGTGGCGAAGGTCGCGTCTGCCGCGTCGGCGGGCTCAAACTGGGTGTCCAACGCGATCACAAGCGCACCGGCTTCACGCGCCTGAGTGATCACCGGAACCAGCGCGCGGCTGTCGGTCGGCGTTATCAGAATACCCTTGGCACCTGAAGCGATGCAGGTCTCAACCGCGGCAACCTGAGTTTCCACATCGCCGTCGTATTTTCCCGCATAGGTCGACAGGCTGATGCCATTCGCTTCAGCCGCTGCCGATGCCCCTTCTTTCATTTTTACGAAGAACGGGTTGGTGTCGGTCTTGGTGATCAGACAGGCATTGGTTTCCGCATAGGCTGCACCAGCCATAAGGGTCATCGCCAAAGTCGAAGTGGTCATTAGGGTTTTCATGTTTTCCTCCCACAAGAAACAGTTTCTGGATTTGGACAAGGCTCCTCCCCCATCCAAGCCTGCATAGGTTGAACAGCAGGTCTGACCCTAAAAAGCCCGATTCCCCTGCTCGTGTCAATTAGTTTGTTAACTTTACTTACTAATGGATTGGGTTTATCTTTTATTCCATACGGGAGGCAACTATGGTCCGCGTCATGAGCGAAGATGGCATCAGAATGCGAAGCGCAGGCGTGAACCAAAGTGGTATCCGCGACCATAACGAACGCCTGATCCTGTCCATTCTGCAACGCCACCGTGCCGTGCCCGCCGCCGAACTGGCACGCAGGACCGGACTGTCCAAACCAACCGTGTCGACCATCCTGCGAAACCTCGAAAACGATGGGCTGGTACGGCGGGGCGATCCGGTGCGGGGAAAGATCGGCAAACCCTC
Organism: Aliiroseovarius sediminilitoris; assembly: GCF_900109955.1. NCBI lineage: Bacteria > Pseudomonadati > Pseudomonadota > Alphaproteobacteria > Rhodobacterales > Paracoccaceae > Aliiroseovarius > Aliiroseovarius sediminilitoris. The sequence goes on from NZ_FOJB01000003.1 coordinate 87,238, forward strand.
GATCCCGATGGAACTGGAACCCGACGGCGTATTGTCCATCGGCTTGAAAATCGGGCGCAGAAGCGCCGATCTGTTGTTGCTTGATTTTTCTGGCACGGTGCGCGGACAGTTGCGTTCGACCTATGATTATCCAATGCCCGATGCGGTGTTCGGGTTTCTCAAACAAGGGCTGGAGACACTGCTGGGCCAACTGCCCGTTGCGTTGCGCGACCGGGTGTGCGGGATCGGGATAGGAACGCCATTCGAGCTTTGGAAATGGCACGATCTGGTCGGCATCGCCGCTGAAAGCTTTCGGTCATGGAAAGACATCAGTTTCGCCGCCGAAGTCGCCAAGTTCAGCGATCTGCCCGTCGCGGTTGTGAACGATTCCACAGCCGCTTGTCATGCCGAACGGCTATATGGCCAGAACACCGTCTTTCGCGATTACGCTTATTTCTTCATCGGGTCTTTCATCGGTGGCGGTGTGGTCCTGAACGGCACTGTCTTCGAAGGAAACCAAGGCAATGCCGGGGCGCTTGGCTCGATGCGCAGCACGGGACCGTTGGGCGAGGCGCAACAACTGATAGATGTTGCCTCGATCCACCTTCTTGAATCACGACTGGTTGAAACCGGGGTCGATCCGTCGATCATCTGGCAACAACCACAGGGTTGGAGCAACCTGTCCCGCCATGTCGACCCATGGATCGGTCAAACCGCACAGGAACTGGCCAAAGCGTCCCTGTCAATCTGTTCGGTCATTGATTTCGAGGCGGTGCTGATCGACGGTGCGTTCCCGACGGACGTGCGGATGAAACTGGTCGAACGAACGCGTCGGTATCTGGTCAATCAGGACAAACGAGGTTTGATCGAGCCGCGGATCGAAGCGGGCAGCATCGGCCACAACGCCCGTGCCATCGGGGCCGCCAGCAGCCCGATCTTTTCACAGTTTCTGCTGAACACCAATGCAGGGTTGTCAGGTATTTGAGGTCACGCTGACAAAACAGGGCGCTGATCGTTTGGTGGGCGTCTGAGATGTGGCAACCCAGAAGCAATCCTGTCTGAGTGTGACGGCTTGTCCGATCTGGATTTGCCGTGCTTACTCAAACGTATTGATGCTACGCTTCGTGGCAGCAGCCCCCTGCCCGACGAGGACATCCATGGACCAGATCGCAAATCTTAACTGGATCGAAGGAATTGGCTGGCTGGCCTCTTTGATCACGATTGCCTCCTATTCGGTCAGCACCATGCTGCCGCTTCGGTTTCTTGCAATCACGTCATCGCTTTGTTTTGCCACGTATGCCTTCATCCTGCACCTGTGGCCGCTTCTGGCGATGGAGCTTATCTTGCTTCCCATAAACCTTTACCGGTTCTGGCAGGTGCTGTCTCTGCGCAGAAAGGTAAGCACGGCATCCGGCGCCAAACAGGCCGATTTTTCAGTCATCAAAACTTATGGAAAGCGGTCGCGGTTTGATGCAGGCTCGGCGGTCTTTGAACGCGGTGATCTGGTGGACCAGCTTTATTACCTGGCAAAAGGTCGGATCAAGATCGAAGACTTCGGCATCGACTTGGCACCCGGCGATGTCTTTGGCGAGATTGCATTCTTCGCCGATGCCGCCACGCGCACCGCGACCGCCCGCTGCACCGAGGATGCCGAGGTTTATGGCATCAATGAAAAGCAGTTCATGCGATTGCAGTTCGAAGACCCGAGTTTTGGGTTGGCGATCATGCGAACGATGACCCGTCGCCTGATGGCTAATGTGAACAGTGCATCGGGCACGTCCTGAAAACCTCGTCTTGCCCGACCGTTCCTGGGCGCGCGCAATCTGGTATCGAAATTGCTGTCGGTTTTGCCTATGCAGGAACAATGCGGCCCCCAGATTCTTGAGGGCCACAGGCTTTATTTCGGAAAATTGTCCGTCCGATCAGTGGCCCAAGGTTGCCGCATCCACCCGACGTGGATCGGATGCCCCAAACAAAAGCCCGGAGTCCGCGTCAACCATGATGGACTGGGTGGACCCCATGACTGATTGCTCGCTGACCGAATGGCCGCGTTGTTCCAGTATGCGGATCGTGTCTTTGCTGATGCCGTCCTCGATCCTGATTTCATCAGGCAGCCATTGGTGGTGGATACGCGGGGCAACCGATGCTTCGGCGATGTTCATGCCGTGGTCGATGACGTTCATGATGATCTGCAACGTGGTGGTGATGATGCGCGAGCCACCGGGGCTTCCCGTCACCAGGAACACATCATCGTCTTTCATGACAATGGTGGGCGACATTGACGACAGCGGACGCTTGCCGGGTTCCACTGCGTTCGCGTCGCCACCAATCAGACCATAGGCATTTGCAACGCCAGATTTGGCTGAAAAGTCATCCATCTCGTTGTTCATCAGAACACCTGTGCCATCGGCCACCATGCCAGTGCCGTATGAGAAGTTGATCGTGTAGGTGTTCGACACCGCGTTGCCCCACTGATCCACGATCGAGAAATGGGTGGTCTCGTTGCTTTCATATGGCGCAAGATCACCCGGTTTGATCGTTTCCGACGGGGTCGCCACGTTCAGGCTGATCTGTTTTCTGATATCCGCCGCATAGTCTTTCGACGTGATCTGATCCAGCGGGACGTCAACGAAATCGCTGTCGCCAAGATATTCGGAACGGTCGGCATAGGCGCGTTTCATCGCCTCGGACATCAGGTGGATCGTGTCGGCCGAGTTGTGACCAAGGAACCCGATGGGATAGTCTTCCAGGATGTTCAGGATCTGCACGATATGCGCACCGCCCGAACTGGGTGGGGGCATCGAAACGATCTTGTACCCACGATACTCGCCGGTCACAGGTTCGCGCAGAACGGGCATATAGGCCGCCATGTCTTCGACGGTGATCCGCCCGCCTGCCGCTTGCACGGATGTGGAAATCTGTTCGGCCACGCTGCCTTTGTAAAACCCGTCAGTGCCTTCATCGGCGATCTTTTGCAGGGTGTTGGCCAGATCGGCCTGAACCAGAAGATCGCCCGGTTCATAGAAGCTGCCATCTTCCTTATAGAAAATCTTTTCCGAGGACGGCCATTTCCTAAGTCGCTCATCCAGACCTTTCAGGCTGTCGGCCAATCCCGGCGTGACCGCAATGCCGTCGCGGGCCAGCGCAATGGCCGGTTGGACAACCTCTTCCCACGACATGGATCCATATTCATCCAACGCCATCTTCATACCCGCAACGGTGCCCGGCACACCCGAGGCCAGGCCGGTGAAGCGTGACAGGTTGCTGTCGGCATTGCCATCCGCATCCAGAAACATGTCCCGTTCTGCGCCTGACGGGGCCATTTCGCGATAATCAATCGCACGCGTTTCATTGGCTTCGGCGTCATGCACCAACATGAAGCCACCGCCACCAAGATTGCCCGCGCGTGGCAGTGTAACGGCCAGTGCGAACGCAACGGCAATGCCCGCGTCAATCGCGTTGCCGCCCGCTTCAAGAATATCCAGACCAACCTGCGCCGCCACCGCTTCCTGCGCCGCGACCATGCCGTTTTCGGCATAGACCGGATGCACGCGATCGTCGCCCGAGAAAATGGCAGCTTGTTGTGCGTAAGATGTTTGGACAGTGATCAACGATGCGCAGAGCGCACCGATACATAAATGTTTCACGGTATATCCCCCAAAAAATGTTCAAGAAAGCAAGGGAAGCGTCTGGCACCACGACCGGCTGGTCAAGCGGGGTGGTGGCGGCACGCGGATTTTCGCGCAACTTACAGTAGATTTATGACCTTGGGTAATTCTACATTCGAGAGATCGCCCCTTGTCCCGGCTCTGTTGGTTGACGATGCAGCGAGGCGCTGGGTCGTGAGACGCCGCTGATCAGCGAACTGAAAAGCGGGCTGAGCGCCATAAGCCGTGTGGCCCCGGCGTCTCTAAGCATATTGCGGATGGCAGCCCGTGGCACGACCATCAACACAGCGCCGCCAGGACCTTGCCGGAACCGCTATGCCGACACTTCAGGTTGCAAACTCGTCGGTCCGGCACAACGAATTGCCCGAGGCAACTTGTGTGACAGGGCCAAAGACCAATCTTCGCGCAAAGGCTGCCTTGTTTCGTGTCTGGCCCTTCAAGTCATCCCGGTGTGTTGCCCGATTGTTATTCAGTTGGCCAAAAAAAAGGGCGGATTGCTCCGCCCCAGGTCTTGAGGGAATTCAGGCTGGCTCAGAAGCCATACACCAGCGACACACCCAACGAGTTGTCGGCATTGCTAAAGCCGGGCTGCGGGTCGCTGTTCCAATCCGTGCGGTAAGACACACGTGTCGAAATACGATCGGTGACTTTGAAGTTCACACCCAGATCGTTGTAAATCGTGGTGTCTGCGTCAGAGAAAAGCACATCCGTGTCCATCGACAGAGAGACGGTTTCCGTAATGTCCGTATAGAAACGTGACGACAGGATTCCAGCGACTTCGGTCGAGCCTACGCCCGCTTGGTTTTCGACATAACGCGCGCCGGGGCCGGCTTGGACGCGCCAGCTCATGTTGGGTTCGTTGATCACACGGTAGCCAGGGCCAAAGCCAAGGAACGCGTCGATCTTGTTGGCGTCGAAATTGTCATAACGGACCGAACCCAGACCAAACAGATAGAACTGTTCGTTGAAGTAACGGTTCACGTCATAGGTTGCGTAGATTTCTTCCTTGTTGCGCACGCCATTGTCTTCAGCGAACTCAGCCGCAAAGCCAAAAGTTTGGTTCCAAGGGCCGTTGCCATAGCGGAAACGACCAGCAAGATCCAGGTCGGCAGTGTCAGTGTTGCCTGCCGTCGCCGTAAAGCCAAGCGCGACGCTACCGGTCCAACCTTGTGCGTATTGGTTGCTCAGACGGTCGCGTTTATCTGCGTTGTTCAGATCATCTGTGACATCTTCCTGAATGTCGTCGATACGATCATCAAGGGTGTCAACGCCAACCAAAGCGCCCTGCGCAAATACAGGGGCAGCCACGAGAAGCGCCAGGGCCGATGCGGCCAGCACATTACGTTTTTTCATGGGTCTATCCTTTCCCCAAAAAAGTATGACCCGACCTGAAAGGGCGGGAGCATTCCTGCTGGGAGAGCAGATAGATCGCCACTTGACATAAGAACAATTCAAAATAATCAGGTATAAAACGATATCTACTTATAGATAGGAAGGTCCTCTTTCTTTCCAAGGACTTCGACGCTTTCGCTCTCGTTGATCTGAGCCAGTTCGGCGATAACAGCGTCTTGATCGGCGTCAATCTGTGACCGGATTGCAACAAGTGCGTTTTCAGCGACAGCCCGAATGCCGTCTTCAAGGTCGTCGCGCCAGACCGACCAGACAGGAAACGGAAAGATCGGCGCGTCCGGCACCAGATGCAATTCGCCCCGGTCGAGATAGCGTTTGATATAGCGCGCTGGCAGATAGGCTGCCGCCTTGCGCATCCGGACATAATCCGCCGCCAAGGCACCAAGCGACAGTGTCATTCCGGGGTTGGTCAGTTGCGGCAATTCAAGCGCGTGGGCGTGGACAAATTCGGGGCCCCAGTCCACAAACACATAACGATCCGCTATGTCGTCAAGACCGGCCTCCCACGACGCTGCAAGGACAAGCTCTTCGTCATATATCTTGCGCGCGGTCAGTCCTGGGCGCAGTTGTGGGCTGTACATCAGGCCAATCTGGACGATCCCTTCGACAAGAAACCGCATGATGCGGTCAGGCATGCCAAGTTCCGCACGAATATTGAGGGTCGGCATGGCGTCCTGCATACGGTCAATCCAACGAAACCCCAGTCGCGGCCATAACGAATATTGGGCACCGATGCTAAGCGACTTGCTATAGCCCTCGGGCACCCCAATCTGCTGGCGCGCTTCTTCCCAAATCTTGACAAGTGACAAAGCGTAGCGTTCGAACTCGCGCCCGGCGGGCGTAAGTTCAGCACCCGCTTTGGAGCGCAAGAAAAGCTGCTTTCCCAAACTTTCTTCCAACCGGGCCACGCGCAAACTGACAGCTGATTGTGTCACCAGAAGGCGTTCGCTGGCATTCACGAAAGAACCGCTTGCGGCAACCTCCAGAAAGGTACGAATGAGAGTGATATCCATGCGAGACATCCATAAGAAATACTGCGATCAGCCATGAGTGTAGCCAGTATTCGTCATTCTGTCTGTATCTCTTGATGCCCGATTCAGATGGCGAATGCCCGCCATTTCTTTCCTTGGGGAATATTCCGAAGGGCGTTTCGAAACCGCATGGTTTGCGAGCTGTTGGTGCTTGTTCAAATCCGGACATTCCGACCTATTCTCAACCCAGATGTCCCGGCCAGGACACTCCACTGTTCTTCCCTTCAAAAGCAGAGTAGTCTGACCTGAAGCTGATGTTTTAACGGAGATCGACCTGAATGACGCCATTCGCTATTGCCGGCGTGCAAATGTATGTGAACGCATTGCAACCAAACGTGGATGGGATGATCCATCGACTTGACGTTCTCATGGCACGCTTCCCCTGGACCCAGATGGTATTGTTCAGCGAACTGGCCGCATACGGACCACTGAACAAATTTGCCTTGCCGCTTCAAAACGAAGCAATAGACCGGTTTCGAGACGCCGCGATAAAACACAAAATCTGGCTGATACCCGGGTCGATGTTTGAAAAAACCGAAGATGGTAAAATCTATAACACGTCGACGGTCATCAACCCGCAAGGCGAAACAGTTGCGACCTATCGCAAGATGTTCCCCTTCCGCCCATACGAAGCTGGCGTCGAGGCTGGAACCGGGTTTTGCGTGTTCGACGTGCCCGAAGTTGGCCGGTTTGGATTGTCGATCTGCTATGACATCTGGTTCCCGGAAACGACCCGACAGCTTACCAGCCAAGGCGTCGAAGTCTTGCTGCACCCGGTTCTGACCGGCACCACCGACCGCGACGCGGAACTGGCCATTGCGCGTGCCACCGCCGCCCAATTTCAGTGCTATGTGATCGACGTCAATGGTCTGGGCGCTGGCGGCGTTGGCAAGTCCTGCGTGATCGACCCGTCGTCAATGGTTCTGCATCAGTCCGCTGGACAAGAGGACATGTTCCCGATTGAATTGGATCTGGACCAGGTTCGCCGACAACGCGAAACCGGAATGAAAGGACTGGGTCAGGTTTTGAAAAGTTTCCGCGACCGATCTGTCGACTTTTCCATCTATGACCGCGACAGCGGTGCCGACGCCTATCTGAAAACTCTTGGGCCTTTGGAAATTCCGACGCAAGGGTCGCGCGCCGGGCTGCATGTTGACGTTCCCGGCCAAACGACACCTGCCTTGGGCGAAGACACTGCACCGACGCAGGATACACCACCGCAATATCCTGCAAAGATTTACAGCAGCTAAGACAGGCGCCCTGACGACTAACGATTGCGCTTCAGTCTGCTCTGCATCCGATTAAGAAGGGGAGACATTCGATGCAATCAGTGAGCGACTATTACTCCGCGCTTCAACTACGGTCTGACCGCTGGAGCGCCTTGCGCGACGCCACCGCTGCCCTTTCGCGGGATGCCGAGGGTGAAAAATCAAAGCAGTTGATCGGAAAGATTGGACAGCTTTTTGACTCGCTGTCCTTGATCGAAGCCTATTGGGCTTTCCCTGGCATGCAGGCGTTTGACGTCATTCGCCGCCAGTTCGAACATCGGAAATATGACGACGTTGCCTTTTCGGTTCAGCGCATAACCCGGGCCCTGACGACGGGCGCATATCGGCGCAGGCAAGTTCCGCTGGAACGCGACAGCGTGGACGCCGACGAACATGAAGACGAGGTCGTCCAGTCTTTGGAAGCGCGGGCGTTGACCAAGCCCTATTTCGAGGTTCTGGTCGTCGATGACCTGAATGAACATCAGGAACGCTGGCTAAAAAACAGCTTTTCGCGAATGCGGCGCGATGAAGACCCGTTTCACTATGAAATCGTGGTGGTTCCCAGCCTGCAAGATGCGTTGATCGGGGTGCTGTTCAACCACAACATTCAGGCCATCGTCGTGCGCCCCGGTTTGAAGATGGATTCACAGGTCGAACTGGCCATTCTGACACGCTATCTGAACCGCGCTGGCGGGATCGAGGATATCGAGGCGCTAGAGCCTGAAAGCTACGGACCGGAACTGTGCCGGTTGGTTGCAAAGGTCCGCCCTGAACTTGATGCCTATCTGGTCACGGATCGTTCGGTCGAAGATATCGCCGGGCTGGATCTGGGAATTTGTCGCCGAGTTTTCTATAATCAGGAAGATTTTCTTGAGCTTCATCTGAACATCCTGCGCGGCGTTCAGGCGCGGTATAAAACACCGTTTTTCACCGCACTGGTCGAATATTCAAAGCAACCCACCGGTGTGTTCCATGCCCTGCCCATCAGCCGCGGGAAATCCATTTCACGCAGCCATTGGATTCAGGATATGGGCGCGTTTTACGGCCCCAACATCTTCATGGCCGAGACTTCGGCCACATCGGGCGGTCTGGACAGTTTGCTGGAACCCCACGGCCCGATCAAAGAGGCGCAGGAACTGGCAAGTCGTGCGTTTGGCTCTAAGCAGACATTCTTTGCCACCAATGGCACGTCAACCTGCAATAAAATCGTTGTGCAGGCTCTGGTTCGGCCGGGCGACATTGTTCTGGTCGATCGTGATTGCCACAAATCGCACCATTACGGCATGGTTCTGGCCGGGGCGCAGGTTGTCTATCTCGATAGCTATCCATTGAATGAATATTCGATGTATGGCGCGGTGCCATTGCGTGAGATCAAGCATCAACTGCTCAAACTCAAGGCCGAGGGCAAGCTGGAACGCGTGCGGATGCTGTTGCTGACGAACTGCACGTTCGATGGCATCGTTTACAACGTCGAGCGGGTGATGGAAGAATGTCTGGCGATCAAACCCGACCTTGTTTTCCTGTGGGATGAGGCCTGGTTCGCCTTTGCCCGGTTTGGGCCGACCTATCGTCAGCGCACCGCCATGAATGCCGCAAACAACCTGCGTGACCGACTGCGCACCAAGGATCACGAACGGGCTTATCTTGAACAGCAAAAGCAGCTTGAGAAAGCCGATGATGAAACCATCCTGAACACGCACCTCATCCCGCCGCCGGATGCCAGAATTCGTGTCTATGCAACCCATTCAACCCACAAGACCCTGACCTCGTTACGGCAAGGGTCGATGATCCATGTCAACGATCAGGACTTCAAAGGCGAGGTCGAGGCCAGCTTCCGCGAAGCCTATATGACCCATACGTCAACGTCGCCAAATTACCAGATCATCGCCTCTTTGGATGTCGGCAGACGGCAGGTAGAGCTTGAAGGCTTTGAATTTGTTCAGCGACAGGTTGAGGCCGCGATGTCGATGCGCCGGGCGATTTCGACCCATCCAAAATTGCAGAAATACTTCAAGGTTTTGACGGCGGGCGACATGATCCCCGAACAACATCGTGAAAGTGGCGTTCAAAGCTATTATGATTCCGAACAAGGTTGGACCGACATCTGGGATTGTTGGGAAAAGGACGAGTTCGTGCTTGATGCCACCCGCGTCACCCTTGCCGTGGGAGGCACCGGTTGGGACGGGGACACGTTCAAGACAAAGATCCTGATGGATAAATACGGAATTCAGATCAACAAGACCTCGCGCAACACGGTTTTGTTCATGACCAATATCGGCACAACCCGATCATCCGTCGCCTATCTGATCGAGGTTCTGGTCGAAATTGCCTCAGACCTTGATGACCTGCTTGATGATGCGTCGATCATGGAACGGCGCGGATTTGAAAAGCGGGTCAACAATCTGATGCATGATTTGCCGCCCCTGCCTGATTTCAGCCGGTTCCACGACAGTTTCCGCACGGACCAGACAACATCCGAAGGCGATATCCGTTCGGCGTTTTTTCTAAGTTATGATGAAAAGAACTGTGATTATCTGGAGCTTGATGGATCGTTGATATCCGCCGAGGAAGGCGGCGAGGATGTGGTGTCGGCCTCGTTCATCATTCCCTACCCCCCAGGCTTTCCGATCCTGGTGCCGGGGCAGGTCGTCAGCGCTGAAATCCTGGCCTTCATGCGCGCGCTGGATGTGAGCGAGATCCACGGATACCGCGAAGACCTGGGGCTGCGGGTGTTTACCCAGGATGCTCTGAAGCAGCAGATGAAGACAAATACGGCCCGACTGAAACTGAATGCCGCGCGAAATAAATAATACAAGAACAGGGAGAACGATAATGCCAACAGCTGTCTTGAAGAACATATCCGAGATCAGACGCCATTTTCACCGCAATGAGGATCCGATCTATTTTATTTCAGCGACCAATTTCAACCTGTTGGGCCTGGACGAATGGTGCAAGAACTTCAAATACATATGCTATATCGACTGCTACGATGGCAAGCATCCCAACGTGTTCTGTCCGTCCGAACAACCTCATGCGGAATTCCAATCAATCGAAGATATCAACAACTACCTTCTTCAGCACAAGGAAGTGATCGACCTTGTGAAACGGCGTGGCGGCAAGCCAAAGTTTGTGTTTCTGATGTTCGATGAAGAAACCGAGCGTTTGGCCAAAGAACTGGGCGCCGAAGTGTGGTTTCCCAAGGCCAAGCTGCGCACCAAGATGGACAACAAGATCGAAACCGTGCGCATCGGCAACAAAGCCGGGGTTCCGTCGGTGCCCAACGTCCTGGCCGAAGTCAAAGACTATGACGATCTGCGCAAGACCTGCGAGAAAGCAGGCATTGGTCACGATCTGGTCTTGCAGTCGGCCTTTGGGGACAGCGGGCACACGACGTTCTTCATCAAATCCGAGGCTGATTTCCGCCGCCACGAGCATGAAATCGTAGGCGAAGGCGAGATCAAGATCATGAAACGGATCGACTGCCGCGGCTCTGCGATTGAAGCCTGTGCCACCAGGCAAGGCACGATTGTCGGCCCGCTGATGACCGAGCTTGTCGGCTTCAAGGAACTGACCCCCTATCGTGGCGGCTGGTGTGGCAACGAAATCCTGTCCACCGCGTTCCCGCCCAAAGTGCGCCAGAAAGCCCGTGAACTGACCTTCAAATTCGGTGAGCAGTTGCGAAAAGAAGGCTATCGCGGCTATTTCGAGCTGGATTTCCTGATCGACAAAAAAACTGGTGACATCTGGTTGGGAGAGTTGAACCCGCGCATTACCGGCGCGTCTTCCATGACCAACCACGCCGCTTTTGCGCATGCCGACGCCCCTTTGTTTCTGTTCCATCTGCTTGAGTTTTCGAAAAAGAAATTCGAGCTGGATGTGAACGAGTTGAACAATCGCTGGGCCGACCCCGCGATGATCGACAGTTGGTCACAGATGGTTATCAAACACACGGAAGATAACGTCGATATTGCGACCGAAGTGCCCGAAACCGGCATTTACAGGATGCGCGAAGACGGCAGCATCAATTTTGACCGTTTCGACTATCACCGTCGTGCCGTGGAAAGCGAGAACGAGGCGTTTTTCCTGCGCATTCTACAGCCGGGTGACTATCGATACGAGGGGGCCGACATCGGCATTCTTGTGACCCGTGGCCGTTCGATGACGCCGGGGTTCAAGTTGAACGAACGCGGCAAGCGCTGGATTCACGGCATCAAGCAAGGCGTGTCAGGCCGCCCCCTCCCGGTGGTCGAGGCGGGACCCGCGCTTGCCGATCCAGCCTTCAAAATACTGTAGGTCCCTGCACCCATGCGACTGAATTGGCGCGCCATTTCCGAAGCTGAACCCGGTCCTAAATGGGCCGGGTTGTTTGAAGAATACTGGCCCGCCTATCATCGTTGGTGGATGAGCGAAGGCGCAGAAGCCCGACCCGGATATTGGGACAGCCTGCAAGCCTTGAAAAAGCATATGCCCGAAATGCTGCCGCTTTATGGAGAGCTTTGTGAACTGGCGGGCGGTTCTGACCACGCCGCGCGATTTCTGAGCTTTTATTGCCCGCCTGCCTATTTGTCCGGCTGTTCGCAGGCAATCTGGCCGGGGGCAGAGCCGGTTCTGGTGCGCAACTATGATTATAGCCCGCACGCCTTTGACAGCCTGATCCTGCACACCAGATGGAAAGGCAGAACCGTAATGGGCACCAGTGACGGTTTGTGGGGACTTGTGGATGGTGTGAACGACGCGGGTCTTGCGATCTCGCTTACGTTTGGCGGGCGTCGGGTGGTGGGTGACGGCTTTGGCGTGCCATTGATCCTGCGCTATGTTTTGCAAACCTGCGAGACTGCGGCAGAGGCCGGTAAAGTGCTGGCGCGTGTGCCCACGCATATGAGCTATAACGTCACCGTGGTGGATGCAAAACGCCGCTATCTGACGGCTTTGATGGCACCGGATCGGGCGACGCTCATTACCCATGCGGCTGTTGCAACAAATCATCAGGAAAAGGTCGAATGGGCAAGCCACGCGCGGCTTACCGCGACAGTCGAGCGCGAACGTTTCTTACTTCAGCGCCTCACCCTGCACACCGAACCCGAAGAAAAATTCATCGGTGCCTTTTTGAAACCACCGTTGTACTCGTCCGCTTTCGATCATGGTTTCGGCACGCTTTACACCGCAGTCTATCGACCGAGAAAACTGGAAATGGAAGTTTACTGGCCGAAAGCACGTTGGCGGCTGGACCTTCGGAAATTCCAGGAAGGTGAACAACAGATTTTCACGCCAACACTTGCGGTCTAAGACTCCGCCGATTTCGTCAAGCCAATACATCATCCGCTGTGTGGTGGGACGTAAGGTTGGACCTTCGGGATCCAGCGCGGCACCGAGGCTTTGTAATCCAGGTATTCCTTGCCAAATCGCCGCGCCAGGCCAGGTTCTTCCACGAAGGCAAAATAGATGGTGTTGAGTATAAAGAACCCCACGCCCCACCCCAACAGCGCCAAGCTGCCTAACGCAACTGCTTCCGCAATGATGATCAAAATGACCGACGTGAGCATTGGGTTGCGCATATGACGGTAAGGTCCGCTGACGACAAACTTTTTCGGCGGATCCCAGGGCGCGGGCGTTCCTTCGCCCTCGTGCAAGAACTGCGTCATCGTCTTGATGGCAAGCGCAAATGCCGGTGCGGCCAAGATCGCGGCCATCACCCATGCCAGCGCGCCACTCTGCAACCGGTTGAAGGGCCAGCCATCGCCAAGCCATTGGATGAATAACGGAACATAGATCAAGGCCGTCCCCGGCAGGATCAAAACCGCTTTGGTCATTCGCCAGAACATACCGATATCCTATCACAACTGTCCTGCCACGGCAGTCCGGTTCTGGACATATCCGCTTGGCTTACCCGCGCGGCACGCCGTTTTGCAATATTGTCATCACGTCAGGTGCAGTCAGTTGGACAGGGTTGGCCTTCATCGAACTGGATTTCAGTGCATCGTGTATCAGTGCGTCCGCTTGTGTCTGGTCGGCCAATAGATCAACCAAGTCCGGGATACCCTGCAAGTCAAACACGTCTGAAAGTTCGGTGAAACTCCGATCACCCCAACCATCAAACACCGCCACGATTTTGCGCTTCAGAAAGTCGTATCTTTCCAAACTGCCCCCTTCGGCTTTCGTGCGTTGAAAATTCACATCCAGCGACGGGCCAAGAAGGTTCGCGCAAATCATTCCGTGCGCAAGGTTGGTTTTCCCACCAATCACACCGGCAAGCCCGTGGACCGCACCAAGACCAGCGTTTGCAAGCGCGATGCCGCTGATCATGCTGACATAGGCCAACGCGTCGCGTGCATCTGGGTCCTCGCACCTCATCAACGTCGCCACGGCTTGCAACCCCATCGGGATAGCAGGTCGACACAGCGCATCGGTCAACGGGTTCGCCCGGCAGGACAGAAATGGCTCGATCACCTGTGTGACCGCATCCAGACCCGACGACACAGTGACCTGTCTCGGCGCGTTGTCGGTCAGGGCGGGATCGACGATGGCCATTGTCGGATACATGCGATCATCGCGCAGGCTGACCTTCAGGGCGGCATCGGGCACGCTGATCACGGCATTTCTGGTCATTTCGGCGCCCGTCCCTGCCGTCGTGGGCACAGCGACAAGCGGCAGCGGTTGTGCGCCAAGTGGCAGGCCTGCCCCGACCACTTCCAGATGGTCCATCAGATCGCTGCCCGATGGGATCAGCGCCGCTGCCGCCTTGCCCAGATCAATCGCCGAGCCGCCACCAATGGCCAGCACCGCCTGAACCTGATGTGCACGCCCTGCGTTCACCGCCAGTTCCACTTGCGACACCGTTGGCTCGCCCTTAGCGAAAACCGTTTCAAGCGTTGCACCTTTTTGGACAAGGTCATGGGCGATGTCGTCAACCCGATCGACCGAGCGCCCGCGCACCAAAAGAATGCGTTCTCCAAAACTCAGCACGTGGTCGCAGACGGTGTCCGCCTGTCCACGGCCAAACAGGGTTTTTCCCGGTGTTTTGAAACCAAAGGGCGTCATGTCATGCCGTGCGTTCTAGAAAGAAAGTGTCGCCGCGACGGCGCGTTTCCAAGCCGCGTATTTTCTGTCGCGATCCGCACTCGCCATGGTCGGAGTGAATTGATGTTCAAGCGCCCAGGTGCGGGCAAATTCTGCCTGTCCGGGATAAACACCGGCGCGCTGTCCGGCCAACCAGGCTGCACCCATTGCCGTGGTTTCCAGCACTGCGGGGCGGTCGACTGCGGCTCCGATGATATCGGCCAAGAACTGCATCGTGAAATCCGAGGCGCTCATCCCGCCATCGACGCGCAGGGTCGCGGTCTCGGCGTCGCCCATGTCAGCCTGCATCGCCTCAAGCAAATCGCGGGTTTGGAAGCCAATGCTTTCCAGCGCCGCACGGGCAAATTCGGCGGGCCCGGAATTGCGGGTCAGGCCAAACACTGCGCCGCGACATTCGGCATTCCAGTAAGGCGCACCCAGGCCGGTAAAGGCGGGAACCAGCACAAGCGATTGCGCCGGATCGGCGGCTTCGGCCAGTGGCTGGGTCTCGGGCGCGCTGGTAATGATTTGCAACCCATCGCGCAGCCATTGCACCACCGCCCCGGCGATAAAGATAGACCCTTCCAGCGCATAGGTCGGTTTGCCGTCAAGCTGATAGGCGATGGTGGTCAGCAGCCGGTTCTGGCTGACGACCGGCGCATCACCGGTATTGAGCAGCGCAAAACACCCGGTGCCATAGGTCGATTTCAGCATGCCCGGTTCGAAACACGCCTGCCCCACCGTCGCCGCCTGTTGATCGCCTGCGACACCAAGGATCGGGATCGGCGCCCCAAAGGTCTTGGTCACGCCGAAATCTGCGGCGCAATCCAGCACTTCGGGCAACAGCGCCATCGGGATGTCCAGCATCTTGCACATGGTGGCCGACCAGCGCCCCTTGCGGATGTCGTAAAGCATTGTGCGTGCGGCATTTGTGGCGTCGGTCACATGGCGCTGGCCGTCAGTCAGGTTCCATATCATCCAGCTGTCCACTGTGCCAAAAGCAAGCTCTCCGGCCTCGGCTTGCGCGCGCGCGCCGTCAACATTGTCCAGCAGCCAGCGCACTTTGGTGGCACTGAAATAGGGGTCCAGCAACAATCCGGTTCTGTCGCGCACAGTTGCTTCATGACCCTGTTCTTTCAGCGATTGGCACAGGTCTGATGTGCGGCGGTCCTGCCAGACAATCGCATTGTGGATCGGCTTGCCGGTGGCGCGGTCCCAGATCAGGGTGGTTTCACGCTGGTTGGTAATTCCCAAGGCGGTGATGTCAGCGGCGCTTAGCCCGCCCTTGTCCAGTGCTGCACGACAGGTTGACAGGGTGGTGGACCACAGGTCGCCGGCATCGTGTTCAACCCAACCGGATGCCGGAAAATGTTGTGGAAATTCCTCTTGGGCGCTGGCGACAATTTTCATGTCTGCATCGAAAACAAGCGCGCGACTGGACGTTGTGCCCTGGTCGATAGCGAGGATATGGGTCATGGCGCGTCTCCTCGTCTGGATGATAGCCAAGTGAAACTTCTTGAAATTCAAAGGGTGGTCGGGGCCTTCTGGCCCCGACCGGGAACGATCAGTTCCAGGACGCAATCAGCTCGTCATAGCTGACCGTCTTGGGCTCTTCGTCTTCGTTGGCAAGTTTGGCCTTGGGCGAACCCGGCTGGCTCAGCCAGTATTCCGGATCCTGTTCTTCGTTCATCTTCGGGCCAATATCGCCCTGGATGCCGGCGCGTTCAAGACGCTCCAGAACCCGTTCCTGGTCAGCACACAGACTGTCCAGAGCTTCCTGCGGAGTTTTCGCACCGGACATAGCGTCGCCGATATTCTGCCACCACAGTTGCGCGAGCTTCGGATAATCCGGAACGTTGGTGCCGGTCGGCGACCATGCAACACGGGCCGGCGAACGATAGAACTCGATCAGACCGCCAAGTTTGTCGGCACGCTCGGTGAAGCTCTCATGCTGGATTGTGCTTTCACGGATAAACGTCAGACCCACATGCGCTTTCTTCACGTCCACAGTCTTGGATGTGACGAACTGGGCATAGAGCCACGCCGCCTTGGCACGATCAACCGGGGTCGACTTCATCAGCGTCCAGGATCCAACGTCCTGATAGCCGATCTTGGTGCCTTCGGTCCAATACGCGCCATGCGGTGACGGCGCCATGCGCCATTTCGGCGTGCCGTCCTCGTTCATCACCGGCAGGTCGGGAATGACCGTTGCGGCGGTAAACGCGGTGTACCAGAACATCTGCTGGGCGACGTTACCCTGCGCAGGAATTGGGCCTGCCTCAGAGAAGGTCATACCAGCCGCCGCAGGGGGCGAGTACTTCTCAAGCCACTCGATGGCCTTGGTCACGGCGTAGACGGCAGCGGGGCCATTGGTAGCACCCCCACGCGCGACGCACGAGCCGACGGGCTGCGAGTTCTCGTTCACGCGAATGCCCCATTCGTCAACCGGCAACCCGTTCGGCTCACCCTTGTCGCCCGCACCGGCCATGGACAGCCACGCATCGGTGTAGCGCCAGCCAAGCGATGGGTCTTTCTTGCCATAGTCCATATTGCCAAAGACTTCGCCCTCGACGCCCATATGCGACAGGTCGCGACCGGTGAAGAATTCGGCAATGTCCTCGTATGCGGACCAGTTGACCGGAACGCCAAGGTCGTAGCCATAGGCTTCCTTGAAGTCGGCCTTGTTCTTGTCGTCATTGAACCAATCGTAGCGGAACCAATACAGGTTGGCGAACTGCTGATCAGGTAACTGATAAAGCTTGCCATCGGGCGCGGTCGTAAACTGCAGGCCGATGAAATCATCAAGATCAAGTCCGGGGTTGGTCACGTCCGCGCCTTCGCCGGCCATCCAGTCGGTCAGGTTGCGGGCTTGCTGATAGCGCCAGTGGGTGCCGATCAGATCGCTGTCATTGATATAGGCGTCATAGATATTCTCGCCCGACTGCATCTGGGTTTGCAGCTTTTCCACCACATCGCCTTCGCCGATCAGGTCATGTGTGACCTTGATGCCGGTGATTGCCGTGAAGGCCGGGGCAAGAACCTGGCTTTCGTATTCGTGGGTGGTGATGGTTTCCGAGACAACCTTGATTTCCATACCAGTAAACGGAGCGGCAGCATCGATGAAGAACTGCATCTCGGCTTCTTGCGCGGCACGGTCAAGCGACGAAAGATCGCCGATTTCAGCATCGAGAAAGGCCTGCGCCTCCTCCATGCCCGCAAAAGCGGTACTTCCCAGCAAGGTCAAGGCCATTGCCAGGGATGTGGTTGATTTCAACGTCAAGTTCATGTGGATCCTCCCAATTGTAGGAACTTGGTTGCGACGAAGGCGGCGCCCGTTTCGGTTTCTCAGGCCCTGTCGGGTGTCGCCGGTTTGCCATTTGCTACACCCAGCGGAAGACCGCCGCGGCGTAGATCAGGCAGACGATCAGTGCAAAAGGTTGGTTTGCGCCGACCAATCCAAGCCAGGCCAAATTGATAAAGGCCGAGCCGAGAAGGGTAATGAAGAGGCGGTCGCCTCTGGTGGTTTCGATCCGCAAAACGCCAACGCGCGGCGTTTCGGGGAATCTGATTGCCAGCACCGTGAACGTGATCAGCAGACTCGCGATGACCATGAAGAAAATCGCGGTCGGCCATGTCCATGCCATCCATTCCATAATACAGCCCTCCTTGATTCAGGCTTACACGCGACCCAGGGCAAAGCCCTTGGCGATGTAGTTGCGGACAAAATAGATCACCAGCGCACCGGGCACGATGGTCAGCACCCCGGCAGCCGCCAGCACGCCCCAGTCGATACCCGCGGCACCCTGCGTCCGTGTCATGATTGCGGAAATCGGCTTGGCATCCACCGTGGTCAGGGTGCGGCTGAGCAGCAGTTCGACCCACGAGAACATGAAGCAGAAAAACGCGGCCACCCCGATCCCACTGGCAATCAGCGGCGTGAAGATTTTCACGAAGAACCTGCCGAAGCTGTAGCCGTCGATATAGGCCGTCTCGTCGATCTCTTTCGGCACGCCACGCATGAACCCTTCCAGGATCCACACCGCCAGCGGCACGTTGAAAAGCGTATGCGCCAGTGCGACCGCGATGTGCGTGTCGAACAACCCGACCGAGCTGTAGAGCTGGAAGAACGGCAAGGCAAAGACCGCGGGCGGCGCCATCCGGTTGGTCAGCAGCCAGAAGAACAGATGCTTGTCACCCATGAAGTGGTAACGGCTGAACGCATAGGCCGCCGGCAGCGCCACCGCCAAGCTGATCACGGTGTTGATGGTCACATAGATGATCGAGTTGACATACCCCATATACCAAGCCGGATCGGTCAATATCGTCCGGTAGTTCGACAGCGTCAGATCCTTGGGAAACAGGGTGAACTGGTTCAGGATCTCGGTGTTGGTCTTCAGGCTCATGTTCAACAGCCAATAGATCGGCAGCAGCAGGAAAACGAGATAAAGGGTCATTACAACTGTGCGGCTGTTGATCCAGCTCAGGCCGAAACCGCCTTTTGATTTGGTCGCTGTCATATCGGTCATTGTTCAGCCCTCCTGTTTGTCGAGGTTTGTCATCACGGTGTAGAACACCCAGCTGACAAGAAGGATCACAAGGAAATACATGATCGAGAATGCCGCCGCCGGTCCAAGATCAAACTGTCCCAGCGCCATCTTGACAAGGTCAATCGACAACATCGTCGTG
This sequence comes from Aliiroseovarius sediminilitoris, assembly GCF_900109955.1. Taxonomy (NCBI): domain Bacteria; kingdom Pseudomonadati; phylum Pseudomonadota; class Alphaproteobacteria; order Rhodobacterales; family Paracoccaceae; genus Aliiroseovarius; species Aliiroseovarius sediminilitoris. Next base: position 106,336 of record NZ_FOJB01000003.1, read on the forward strand.
GCATTTCCGGGGCCACCGCCGGTGACGACGAAAGGCTCGGTATAGATCATGAAACTGTCCATGAAACGCAGCAGAATGGCGATCATCAGCACGCCCATCATCTTGGGCAACTCAATGAAGCGGAAGACTTTCCAACGCGACGCCTGGTCGATCTTGGCGGCCTGATAATATGCATCGGGGATCGACTTCAGCCCGGCAAAAGCCAACAGCGCCACCAGCGAGGTCCAATGCCAGACATCCATCACGATAATCGTGATCCAGGCGGCGACGGTGTCTTGCGTGTAGTTATAGGAAATCCCAAGCGCGTCCAGCGTATAGCCCAGAAGGCCGATATCGACGCGACCGAAAATCTGCCAGATGGTGCCGACCACGTTCCACGGGATCAACAGGGGAAGCGACATCAGCACCAGACAGAAGCTGGACCAGAAGCCGCCCTTGGGCATGTTCAGCGCCACGAAGATCCCCAGCGGAATCTCGATCGCCAGAATGATCGCCGAGAACATCGCCTGCCGTGCAAGCGCATCCCACATCCGATCCGATTCCAGCATTTCCGAGAACCACTCAAGCCCCGCCCAGAAGAACTGGTTGTTGCCGAACGTGTCCTGCACCGAATAATTCACCACCGTCATCAGTGGAACCACCGCCGAAAAGGCGACCAGCACCAGCACGGGCAACACAAGGAACCACGCCTTTTGATTGACTGTTTTCTGCATCAGACGGCCCCTCCCACGGGTTCGTTTTGTGCACCAGACGGCGCGACGCGCCAGTCATTCGCATAGACGTTGACACGACCGGCATCGAAGGTGATGCGGTTCATATCCGCGCCGATCTCTTCGCCTTCATTGGCAATGATATTGATGTCACGACCGAAAAATTCGGCGCGAACGATCTTGTGACGACCCACATCCTCGACCCGGTTCAGCTTGACCGGAAGGCCGCCTTCGGACACCAGTCTTGTGTATTCCGGGCGCACGCCGATCTCGACCTTGCCGCTTTGCGGCGCGTATCCGGCACCAAGCGGGATCTCGACCCCGTCGATCACCGCCGTGTCGCCCCGGACCGACGCTTCCAGCAGGTTCATTCCGGGCGAGCCGATGAAGAAGCCAACGAAGGTGTGCGCGGGCCGCTCGAACAATTCCTCGGGTGTGCCGATCTGCACAACCCGGCCATCATACATCACCACCACCTTGTCCGCGAAGGTCAAGGCTTCGGTCTGGTCGTGGGTGACATAGATCATCGTGTGACCAAATTCGTGGTGCAGTGATTTCAACTGCGTGCGCAATTCCCACTTCATATGCGGGTCGATCACCGTCAGCGGTTCATCAAACAACAGCGCGTTCACGTCCTCGCGCACCATGCCCCGGCCAAGGCTGATCTTCTGTTTGGCATCGGCGGTCAGGCCGCGCGCCTTGCGATCCAGCTCGGCCTCCATGCCGATCATCTTGCCGATCTGCTGAACCCGCTGGGCGACATAACTGGCATCCGCGCCTCGGTTCTTCAGCGGAAACGCCAGATTTTCGCGCACCGTCATGGTGTCATAGACCACCGGGAACTGGAACACCTGGGCGATGTTTCGCTCTGCGGTGGGCGCATAGGTGACATCGCGGTCATTGAACAGGATGCGGCCCTGACTGGGATGCAACAGGCCCGAGATGATGTTCAGCAACGTGGACTTGCCACAACCGGATGACCCCAGCAAGGCATAAGCCTCGCCATCCACCCAGTCATGGTTCAGCTCTTTCAACGCGAAGTCATCTTCGCTGGTCGGGTTGGGCAGATAGGAATGCGCCAGATTATCAAGGGTGATCTTTGCCATGGGTCAGGTCTCCTCAGGCGGCCATTGCGTAGGACGCGGGCGCAACCAGTTTGCCGCTTTCATCGAACACATAGACATGAGCCGGGTCGAGATAGACGCTTAGATCGGCACCCAGTTTCAGGTCATGCACGCCATGGATCAAACCGACCCAGCGCTCTCCGTGGTGATCAAGGTGAATAAACGTCTCTGATCCCGTCAGTTCGGTCACAACAAGCCGCGTTGCGAATTGCAATGCGTCAGAAGAATGACTTTGGATCTCCAGATGGTTCGGGCGGAATCCGGCGGTGTATTTGCCGTCGTCAAGATCGGCCAGGCTTCCGCTCGCGGTTGCTGACTGGCCTTCGCCGAACATAAGCTTGTCGCCTGCCTTTGTGACCGGCAGAAAATTCATCGGCGGATCGCTGAACACGCGGGCTGTGGTTGCATCCACCGGCTTGCGATAGACGGTTGGCGTCGGCCCGAACTGCGTCACCCGACCTTCCCACAACGTCGCGGTATTGCCACCCAACAAAAGCGCCTCTTCCGGTTCCGTGGTGGCATAGACAAAAATGCTGCCCGCCTCTTCGAATATCTTGGGAATTTCGATGCGCATTTCCTCGCGCAGCTTGTAATCCAGGTTGGCCAGAGGTTCGTCCAGCAAAACCAGCCCCGCGTCCTTGACCAACGCCCGCGCCAGCGCGCAGCGCTGTTGCTGGCCGCCCGACAATTCCAGAGGTTTGCGGTCAAGCAGCGGCGTCAATTGCATCATGTCAGCGGACTTTTTCACGGCGGCGTCAATCTCGCTCGTGCTCTTGCCCAGAAGTCGCAAGGGCGAGGCGATGTTGTCGTAAACCGTCATCGAGGGGTAATTGATGAACTGCTGGTAAACCATGGCGACCTTGCGATCCTGCACCCGCATACCGGTCACATCCTCGCCATTCCAAAGAATGCGACCGTCGTTGGGCACATCCAGTCCAGCCATCAGACGCATCAAGCTGGTCTTGCCCGACAGCGTCGGCCCAAGCAGCACATTCATCGTGCCGCTCTGTAACTCCAGGTCAGTGGGATGGATGTGCACCTGCCCATCCATTCGTTTGGTGACGCCGTCTAGCATCAAAGTCATTTTCGTCCTCCGCTAACGCAAAGCCCCCTATCCGGTGGCCCGCGCCTCCCCATTCGTGTCGGCTTTGGCCATCCAGTCGTCCAAGGCCAGTATTTGTTCGGCGGTCATCCGCAGACCCAACTTGCTGCGCCGCCAGACCACATCCCCGGCCTGTCGGGCGAATTCCCTGGTCATCAGCCAGCGCAGCTCTGCTTCGGTCAGCGTGGCGCCAAAGTCGTGACCCAAATCCGAAACCGATCGCGCCGTTTTCAAAATCTTCCAGGCATCAGTCCCATATGCGCGGATCATGCGTTCGGCCCAAAAGGTGTCAAGAAAGCCGTACTCCCGCTGCAACCGGGCCACCAGATCCGGCTTCTCACTCACTTTGAAATCACCGCCCGCCAGCGTCACACCCGCTGTCCATTGGCCCGGCAATTCCGGAAAAAACCGACCGATCCTATCCATCGCCGATTCCGCAAGACGGCGATAGGTGGTGATCTTTCCGCCAAACACATTGAGCAGCGGCGCACCACCTTCCGTATCCACCTTCAGCGTATAGTCACGCGTTGCTGCGGTGGCCGAACTTGCCCCGTCGTCGTAAAGCGGGCGCACACCGGAATAGGTCCAGACGATATCATCGCGGCTGATATCCCGCTTGAAATACTGATTGGCGAACGCGATCAGATAATCCTGTTCAGCCTCGGTGCAGACCGGTTCGATCGACGGGTCCTCATGATCCTGATCGGTGGTGCCGATCAGCGTGAAATCCTGTTCATAGGGAATGGCGAAGATAATCCGCCCGTCCGTGCCCTGGAAAAAATAGCATTTGTCGTGATCGTAAAGCCGCCGGGTCACAATATGGCTGCCGCGCACCAGCCTTACGCCATCTTGCGCTTTGCTGCGCACAGCGTTCTTGATGATATCACCCACCCAAGGCCCGCCTGCATTGACAAGCATACGCGCATGGAACAGCGATGTCTCACCCGTTGTGCGATTTTCCGTCTCGATCCGCCAATGATCGCCCTCGCGCCTTGCCGAGGTAACTTTGGTGCCAACCATGATCCTGGCGCCGCGCTCTGCCGCGTCGCGGGCGTTCAACGCCACAAGCCGCGCATCATCGACCCAGCAATCTGAATATTCATACGCTTTCACAAAGCGGTCGTCCAATGGCGCACCTTCCGGTCCGGCGCTCAGGTCAACCGTCGTTGTGCCCGGCAGGAGCTTTCGCCCGCCAAGATGGTCATACATGAAAAGACCCAGACGGATCAGCCATGCCGGGCGTCGCCCACGCAGCCAGGGCATGAAGATCTTCAGCAATTTCGAGGTCGGCGTCTCCCCTTCGAACCGCATATCCTTGTGATACGGCAGCACGAAGCGCATTGGCCAACTGATATGCGGCATTGCCTGAAGCAGCGTTTCACGCTCCATCAACGCTTCGCGCACCAGACGAAACTCAAAATATTCCAGATACCGCAACCCGCCATGAAACAGCTTTGTTGATGCCGACGACGTAGCCGACGCCAGGTCTTCCATCTCGGCCAAAGCGACGGACATCCCACGTCCAGAGGCATCCCGCGCGATGCCGCACCCATTGATTCCGCCACCGATGATGAAAAGATCGAAGGCATTATCGGTGGCAGCAGCCGGCATGGTTCCCCCCAAGGTTAGCGCTCGATACTGTTTTAACAGCTCACCTATAAAAAGAAAGTTGTTTGTTTTCGTTTATTTTCGATTTTTGTAGGAATATGAAATTTAAGAACAATTTACTGCATTCAACGGAATGAATTGATCGTTCTGGCTCCGATTTGATCAGAATCGCGGTCTGAAAAGAAAAATTTCACTCGAATCGGGCAGGCTCTTTCAGCGCCTCTGTGCAAAAAGAGCGCAAGGCAATTGCGGCTTCGTTCGTTTTCTTGTAATTTCCTTTGGAAACAGCAGGAAGCGCATGCGCCCGACCATATGTCCCAAGTTTTCCGTCACACAGAAATTCTGACCATCGCGCGCCGCGAGGGGAAAGTGACGGTCGAAGATCTGGCGGAACAGTTCGGTGTGACACTGCAAACAATCCGCCGCGATTTGACCGACCTTGCCGATGCGGGCCGGTTGGAGCGGGTGCATGGCGGCGCCGTCCTGCCCTCCGGGACCACCAATATCGGCTATGAAGAACGGCGCGCCCTGAACGCAGAGGTCAAGCGGAACATCGCGGTGTCCTGTGCTGCGCAGATCCCCGATGACGCATCGGTGTTTTTGAACATCGGCACCAGCACCGAAGCGGTGGCGACGGAGCTTCTGGGCCACAAGAACCTGATGGTCGTGACCAACAACATGAACGTCGCCAATATCCTGGTGGCCAATCCCGACTGCGAGATTGTGGTGGTCGGCGGCACCCTGCGCAGGTCAGATGGCGGGTTGGTCGGCAGCCTGACCACGGCAGCCATCAGTCGGTTCAAATTCGACATCGCGGTGATCGGGTGCTCGGCGATGGACATTGACGGCGACCTGCTGGATTTCGACCTTCAGGAAGTCGGTGTCAGCCAATCCATTATCCGGCAGTCACGTCGGGCCTTTCTGGTTGCCGATGTCTCCAAACTGACCCGGAAGGCCCCGGCGAAGATTGCGTCCCTTTCCGAATTGGATGCCTTTTTCACAGATCAGCCCCTGCCCCCCAGCTTGGCCGAAAAATGCCGCAACTGGGGCGTCAATGTCGTGGTGGCTGGCCGATCATAGGTCGCAGGCCATGGCCTGCTTGCAGCGGTGTATCATCTGAACGCTCCTTGGAATTGCTGCATTTTTCACGCACCCATCCCGTTCAGTTTTTCAGCACTGCCATATTGTCGGCGCGTCAGCCGATCCAGACCGGATCGCTGCCGAGCGGACCGTTGCATTAATCGGATTAGGCTGAGTTGATTTTTGAGGCGGGGCACTCTGTTATGCGGTGGGCTCAAACAGCTCTCTGATGAACTCGATTTCGCCCTTGGTGCCTTGTTGTTTGCGATGGATGTGGCCGCGTTTGATGGTCCTGATGGTCTCGATCCCGCTCAGGGCTGCTTTGGCGGCACCCCAAGAGCCGCTGCAGCGCGACATCGTCGCTCTCGATCCGAATGTTTTGCCATTTTCTGTCGATGTGCCTGATGCTGTTGAAATGTGGGTCATATCGGTGATTGATCTCGCGGATGACGCGCCGATAGCCGTGGGCTTTGTTGGTTCAGATCGTGACCGGCCGATGCAGCCGAACGCGTTCAATCACCTTGCGCACGAAGGCCTTGGCAGCTTTAGCGTGCCGCCGACACGGATATAGGTTTCATCCACATGCCAATCGACGCTTGCGCGGCGCAGAGGTTGCTCGGTTCGCTTTGTCAACTCAGGTTCAAACTTCTGAACCCAACGATACACCGTCGATCGGTCGATCGTGACACCGCGCTCTTCCAGTAGATCTGCGAGATCTAGATTGGGCAGCGTATAACGCAGATACCGCGGCTCGGCACATAGAATAATGTCTCGCGCGAAGCGGTCGTGTTTGAATGGCGATTTACGTGGCATGAGCAACCTCAAAAACATGATCGGGGCCAAATGGCATGGTTAATGCAACAGTCCCTGCGCAAGAGTGTTACCCGACATAAACGCAACATGTTCAACGGTTTCGGAGCTGCGCACCGTGACCCCGGATGGGATCTGGGATATCCTGTCATTCGTCGCCAGGTGTGGTTGGAAGGTGGTTCGATCGGTCGAGAGCCGTCCGATCCGCCCCTCACAACACGGCGCTTATTGCCGCAGAGCACCACACAAACCGCCGCGCCTTGCAAGACGTCACCATGTCCAATAAAGCCGCAAATTATCGGACATAACTTACCCAGTGCATGGATGCCGGATAGTCTCACCAATAGTGGCTCAAATCGGCGTCCAGTCTCACATACCCTGAATCGGTTTCAGAAATGCGACACAGGCAAACCCTTGAAACCAAACGGAACGCAGTCTCAGAAAATCCAGAAATCCGACACTGAGACTGGACATCCAGCCGGATCAAAGGCCGACCAATCTCAAACACCCTCGATCAGAATATCCAGCGCGCCCTGCCCGGCTGTCCCCACGGGGACATGGCAGTCTGGCGCCCGCGCCTACCCGTCCAGTTCCTGAAAGAACGCCTTGACCGCATCCTCCAGCCGATGCCGATCGACGTTGGAAAAGTCGCGCGCAATCCGCATTTCGATCCGCCCTTCCGACGCCGCACAGCGCACGGTGCCGCCTTTGACATCCTGCCGAAAGGTGGTCTTGGCGGCCCCCACTGGCTTTGCCGTCGCGGGCTTTTTCGGCAGCGGCGCCGGCGTCGCATGTTCGCGCAGCACCGCCAGTTCTGCATCCGGGGTCGAAACAAAGGCGGCCGCCAGTGCTGACCTGACTTTGGCAGCCAGCCCCGGTTCGGATACCAGTCGTTTCTCCAATGACAGACCCAGAGCCCGCGGGATTGCTTCGGGGAATTTCAGATGTGACCCGATGGCGTCCAGCAGCACCATGAAATGCTTGATGTAGCTTCGCTTCTGCCGCGACAAAGACCCGAACAGGGCGGTCAGCGCCTCGTCTGAATCTTGCGCCGATGTCTCGGGATCCGCCACATAGCCCCGCGCAAGCTCGGCCATTTCGGCAAAGGAAATATCGCGGCGCACAAGGTTTTCATCGACCATGCGACGATAAAGCAATTCAAGCTCTTCCCCATGCGCGATCAGCCCGGCGGGGATGCGAGCGAAAGCGTCGTCGCCGGTTTCGTCATACAGTTCCTGAAACGCGGTCAGACGGCGGAAGCCCTGGACGAGCTCATAGACCCCCTCGCCCACCTGCTCGATCCGGATCGGGTTCGACAACCCCACGTCACGGATCGAAGCCTTCAGCTCATCCAGATCCTCATCCCGTCCCGGCTTGCGGTCACGGGTAAGTTTGTCGGCTCGGATCGCGGTCAACGGGATCAGATCGGTGATCAGCCCGGCTTTTTTCAGCCGCACATGCTCGTGCGCCAGCCGATCGTTCTCGGCGCGGATGCTTGCCTCGACCGCTTTCCGCTCTTCCAGCGCAGCGGCGTTTTCCGAAATCGCGGATGCCATCGGACCGCGTCGGTGTTCGACCACAGGCTCCGCAGGCGGTGCTGCCGCCGGCGTATCGGTTTCCGGGAAGTCGATGTCAAAAACGCGACGTTTGCTCATGCTCTATCCTCCAGCTTGTCCCAGGCGGTCAGCAGGTTGTCCCTGAACTCTTCATACGCGGTGTCAAACGACCCGCGTGCGCGCCGCCAGGTTTCCCGCGTCATATCGCGGTAATCAATTTCATAGATCGAGCTGAGGAAACGGCCGGATTGTTCGACGGCGCGCGTCATCTCGATCGGGTGGTCTGCCAGTCTTTCCCCAAAAACCTTACCAAAAGCCGTGCGCATCGCACGGTGCAATTCATTCGACGCTTCATAGCGCGTGAGCAGGAACCGCACATCGGCAAACACCTTGGGCAGCGACATTGTCCCCGCGGGGACAGAGTTGGTGAAGCGCGCCAGATCCTCCAGCGCCTCGGACAGCTGACCGATGAAAGATGTGGTGCTGTCATATTCCCAGTAACCGGGGCCGGACGGGATATAGAGAACATCCGCCGCAAACACCGCGTTCATTGATTGGTAACCGATTGCGGGGGGGCAATCGAAGATGATCATGTCATAGGCATCATCCGCCAGACCATCCAGAAAACGTGACACGGCGGCAAAGAACGACCATTCGGGGTTCACATGCCGATACTGGGCAGACGCAAATTCGACAAACGCCGCGTTGGCGCAACTGGGTATGATGTCGATCGTCGGCCAGCAGGTCGGCTTGATGAAATCCGAATTGCGCAGATCGGAAAGGCCCATATCGGTGATCGCGGCCGGCAGGCGGCGTTGGGGCAGGGCGGTGCCGCTTTCGGCCCCAGCAACCGCGCTGTTCATCCGCTGCGTTTCCTGGATCAGGTCGCGCGCCATGACGCCCCAGACGGTGTATTCCTCGGCCACATCCGTCAGACCCATCGAGTGGCTGAGCGTCGCCTGCGGGTCGAAATCAACGCAGAGCACGCGGTAGCCATCAAGGGCTGCGGCATGGGCAAAGTGCAGCGCGACAGTGGACTTGCCCGCGCCGCCCTTGAAGTTCGCGATGGCTGCCCGAATCGCGCGCTTGCCCGTCGGACGCACGGGCATCATGGATTTGCGGTTGATCCGAATGCGGCGGCGCAACTCGTTGATCTCGTCCAACGTATACCAGCGCTGCCGCCCGTCACCTTCAACCAGACCCTGGGGCAGGGAGGGGTCAGCCGCCAAACGCCCACGCAGGGTGGATTGGTTGACCTTGAAGATCAACTCCGCCACCTCCCAGGATGAAAAGCGGCGCAGCGTCTTCTCCATCTCGGGCGAATATGTCTGCTGCCTGATCCATCCCTGCATTTTCAGCGATTGCGCCTGTAGCTGCGCCAAATCTTCGTGGGTAAACATCCTGACTCCTGCTCTTATAGGACGTAAATTATCTGTGCTTTCTGATTTACGCGGAATTTGGGAAAAATGCAAAAGGGAAATCCAAATCAACGGTGAAAGCACCGCCCCAAGGGGACACCATTGTTTTCAAACGGTTTTCTTATTTTCTGCGCCATAGGCAGGCCAATAAAGGGACACAAGATGTTCGATTGGAATAGATTGGGGGACATATATCTCGTATTAAGGGACAGACAGCATGTCCCCCTATACCAATAAACCCTTTTTCTTTTTGATTTGAAAAGGTTTTGGGGCACATACCTGCAAGGGCTTGACAGAATCGCAGCCAAGGACGCTAATCAGAGCAGTGTTGGCAAAAGCGTTGAGTTCAGCGTAGACTGCCTTCAAATGACCGGGCGCCAGATTCGGTATTTGATAACACACCCCGGATATCACCGGGATCGAGGCAACCGCGAAAGCGGGCAGAACAGGCAAGCTGGGGGCAGTATGCAGCAGCTCAGGGCGACCGGTCGCAATGCGGCCGCGTTGAAATACGATCTTCTCACGGCCATGGGCGCCTACGCCCTGGCCGAAGGGAAAGGGCCGCAGCGGTTGGTGTTGCGACTGATGACCTTGGTCACGGCGCGCTACAACTGGGTGCGCAATGAACTGACCGTCGGCCAGCGCGAGATTGCGAGACTTTGGTCCGTTGATGAACGCACGGTGAAACGCGAGATGGCAAAGCTGCGCGCGATGGGCTGGCTGGTCGTCAAGCGACAGGGCGCGCGCGGACGCGTCACCCAATATCAGATGGATATCGAGAAGATCCTGCGGACCACTCAGGGCAGTTGGGCTGCAATAGGGCCTGATTACGAACAGCGCATGACCCGAGACGAGGTCAAGGACGACAATGTTGTGCCACTGCCGGTCGGATTATCGCGCGGTGGTGCGACCGGGGCAGGAGCGGGCGAAACCCCGCCGCCGGATATGACAGACGGAACCGAATGGACGATGGTCCAGACCTTGCTGCACGGCGAGGATCAGACCTTGTTCAACGCATGGTTCCGCGCCCTGTCCCGGCGGGGACGCGAAGGCAGCAAGCTGATCCTGCACGCACCCAGCCGGTTTCATGCCGATTATGTCGATACACATTTCCGCAATCGAATACTCTATGCCTGCCAATCCGTGGACAAATCCGTGGATGAGGTGGTGATCAGGCACTAATCCTGCACAAATGGTCAATCTTGACCGGGTCTAGTCGCCGGTTCTGCGACGATCGACCATGCGCTGCACCATCGGGGCGAAATGCCAGAAATCCGGCGTCTCCATATCATCGCGCTTGCCAGCATCGTCCAGATAACGCACCGCGATGATCTGCTTCAGGTTCGGGTTCTTTTCAAACGCGGCGATCTCTTCATCGCTCATCGGCCCACCTTGCAGCATCAGCGAATGCACCGAGGCTTCGCTGAGCCGGTCGAAATAGGCGGGCTTGGTGGCGCAGAGATAGCGTTTCGCGGCCACGTGATACCGCACGCAATCGGTGATGACGCTGGGAAAGAACCGCTCCAACACTTCGGCGCCGGCGTCTTCGTGGTGACGATCCTCGGTGTCGTCCATCGAGTACGTGCCGAATTCAGAGGTGAAATGGCCGATGTCGTGCAACAGGGCGCCGACGATGATTTCCTCGGGCTGGCCGCTTTGCTCGGCTATGGTCGCACCTTGCAGCATATGTTCGGCCATGGTGACAGGCTCGCCCAGATATTCCTCGCCGCCGCGCCGGTCGAAGATGCCGCCGATGAAATCGACAATATTGGCAGGCGAGAGCGTGTCGATATCGGGTTTCATTCTGCGGCTTCCTTCATGTCGGCGCGGCGCATCGCGGCGTAGGTTGACCGTAAACCGTCCTTGTCGGAATAACAGCCCTGAAGCCAGCGCGTCCCAGCGCCGGAATAGGCTTTGCGGGCGTGCAGAACGCGGGTGTTGTCGACGACGAAGGCTTCGCCGGGTTCCAGACGAAAGGTGACTTCCATGGCGGGATCGTCAATGATTTCGCCCAGGCGGCGATAGGCGGCGTAGTAGATCTGCATCTTGTCAAACGGCACGTCCGTCACCGCCGCCAGCGAGCGGTTGTTGAAGCGCACCGCGATCAGTTCGCCATCCGGGGCAAGCTCGATCATCGGACGTCGGGATTGCAAGCAAACGCCATCTTCCCCCGCATATTCAAACCGGGCGCAATAGGACGATAATGCGGTGAAATAGTCAGGGTATTCGTCGCGCAGACGTAAGGCAGCAGCAAATCCGTCCACCACCATGTTTTCCCCACCGGCCGCCGAGCTTTCCAGGCAATAGAGCACCTGAACCGACGGCACCGGGTCACGGTAAGGGTTGTCGGTATGCGCCTGAAGCCCAAGCCCGGTGAAGGCCAGGTTGGTCGGGTTCACCTCTGTGCGCACCTCGAACTTGCGGCCGTAATTCGTTTCGCGCACATAGCCAAACAGATCGACCACCTTGAACAGCGCGCCGTCCTCGATCGGGCCGTTTTCCAGCTTGCCGAAACCGTAGCGGTTGACCAGCGCGAGCCAGTCGCCCAGGGCCGCATCATCCTGCGTCATCCTGGCGAAGTCACCAACCGGAACGGACCCCATCAGGCGGGCGTCCCAAGGCTCTATTTCTGCGCTGGTCCAGCCTTTTTGCGCCGGGGCAGGGCGGTCATAGGCGTTGGCCGACAGCCAACCCGCCTCATAGGTAATCGTTTTACCTTCCGGGCTGAAACTCACGGTGATCCGGTCGTCGGACACGGCCACCTTTGTCATTTTCGTATCTGCCGGAATGTCGCGCAGGGCGACAAGCCGTTGGCCGTTGCCGGGCGCGCGGGTGTCTGCGTCCCACGCATTGTCGCGCAGCCACATGGCATGGAAGCGTTGGGGGCCGTCAGGGCCGGTGAGGGTCAGGATATGTCCTGTCGGGTCAAGCTGGGCATCAAACATCGCGCGTCTTTCCTTCGGGTGAATTTCAATGACAGTGTCGCGCGTTTGATAGATAAGCACAATTTAGACGAAACGTCCCTGAGGCATGGGTTGGCTTATGGTAAAAACACCGCTTTCAAATCTGCCCCTCGATTGGGTCCGCGCGTTCGAGGCCGCGGGACGCACCGGCAGTTTCACCGCCGCCGCAGCGGAAACGGGTCTGACGCAAGCCGCGATCAGCCAGCGGATCGGCAATCTTGAGACGCGTCTGGGTGCGACCCTGTTCATCCGCCAGCCGCGCGGCGTCATCCTGTCGGTCGAGGGCGAAGCCTGGTTGCCCTATGTCACCCATGCGTTGGGGACGCTGCGCCAAAGTTCGGAGGAGTTGTTCGGCATTCAACGGCGGCGGGTGACGGTTTGGGCCAGTGCGTCGGTCTTGCAATTGTGGATCGCGCCGCGCCTGTCCGGGCTGTCGCTTGGTGACGAGGTGGAGCTGAGCTTCAAGACGCTGGTTCTGGCGTCCGAGGATGGACCGGGCGCGTCGGGCGTGCGCATCCGATATGGCAACGGCGATTGGGACATCGCGCGGCGCGCGCGGCTGTATGACGAGGCGCTGACGCCGGTGGCCGCACCCGCACTGCTGACATCGGCAGGGCAGGGGGGGTGGCAGGGTTTGCCACGCCTTGGCTTGTCGGGGCCGCGCGGGGGTTGGCACGACTGGGCGCGCGCGACGGGGGATGCGCCGACGCCGGTGCCGTTGTTGCGGTTTGACACGTTCACCGCCGCACTGTCGGCGGCTGAGGCCGGGGCTGGTGTGCTTCTCGCCTCGTTGCCTTTGGTGCAGGGCGCGATCGAGGCAGGGCGGCTTGCGCGCCTGTCCGAGGCGGTGCTGCCATCGGAAAACTCCTATTGGATGGTGGCCGAAGATCGCGACGTGACCCGCCGCCAGTGGGAGGCGCTGACCCGTCAATTCTGCGCTTGACCTTACGTAAGGTAAAAGCGCGAGAAACACATTTTCTTGCGGCATTCCGTTGCATCCCCCGTTAAAAGGCGCGTGATAGGTGACGAAAGGGACGGAGTTCGGGTGAAAGACACGGGCGTTACGACACAGATTCGCTTTGACGCTGTCGATCATGTGATCGACGGACGAACGATTCTGTCTGACGTCTCGGTCAATCTGAGCGCGCGGCGGATCGGGGTGATCGGCCGCAACGGATCGGGCAAGACGACGTTCGCACGGATCCTGGCCGGCCTGATTGCGCCGAGCGCGGGCAAGGTGACAATCGACGGGATCGACCCGGCGAACGATCGGCGCGCGGCGCTGTCGCTGGTGGGCATCCTGTTTCAGAACCCCGATCACCAGATCATCTTTCCGACCGTGATCGAGGAGGTCGCCTTTGGCCTGCGCCAACAGGGCGTGGATGACCCTGATGCCCGCGCCGCGGCTGTCTTGACGCAATTCGGCAAGGCCCATTGGCGCGAGGCCCATGTGCACAGCCTGTCGCAGGGGCAAAAGCAGCTTGTCTGCCTGATGTCGATCCTTGCGATGACGCCACGCATCCTTATCCTGGACGAACCCTTCGCAGGGTTGGACATTCCGACCCGGATGCAGCTGGCCCGGTATCTGAACCATTACGACGGCACGCTGGTTCACGTCTCGCACGATCCGCGCGATCTGGCGGGATATGACCATCTGCTCTGGTTGGAACGTGGCGTGCTGCAAGGGCAGGGGGGTGATGTGCTGGACGATTTCACCAAGGACATGACGCGGCAAGGAGAGAGCGATGATATCTCTGACCTCGCCCGTTAGAACCCGCGCCCATGGCTGGCCCGCCGGGGTTAAGCTGGCGGCGCTGTGTGTGGCGACGGTGCTGTTGTTCAAAGCGCAAAGCCTGTGGGTTCATGGCGCGGCCTTTGCCGGGATGCTGGTGCTTTATCGCCTGCCCGGCCGGGTGTTTTTCCGGGCGGGGCTGCGGGCGCTGCGCGTGCTGTGGCCTTTCGTTGTGATGCTAGTGATCTATCACCTTGTGACGCGCACGCCCTATACGGGTGCGGTGATTGTCTTGCGGATGGTCACGGCGGTCGGTTTGGCGACGCTGGTCACGATGACCACGCAATTGTCCGACCTGATTGCCGTGGTGCGCTGGCTGGTGACGCCGCTGCGCACCATGGGGCTGAAAACCACCTATCTAGAGACTGCTATTGCGCTGGTCATCCGCTTCACCCCCGTTTTGCTGACCAAGGGCACCAAGCTGATCGACGCGTGGCGCGCCCGATCGCCGCGCCGCCCCGGTTGGCGGATCATCTTGCCGTTTACGGTCCTTGCGTTGGATGACGCGGACCACATCGCCGAGGCGCTGCGCGCGCGTGGCGGATTTGATGCTATGGAGAAGTAACGCATGGAAAAGAATGTCACCCTGATTGCCCTGTTTGCCGCCCTGATTGCGGCGCTGGGTCTGATCCCGCAAATCGCGCTGCCTTTCGGCGTGCCGATCACCGCCCAAAGCCTTGGCATCATGCTGTGCGGCACGGTGCTGGGCGCGAAACGCGGCGCGCTGGCGGTGCTGTTGTTCCTGCTTCTGGTGGCGCTGGGTTTGCCACTGCTGGCTGGTGGCCGTGGTGGTCTGGGTGTGTTCACCAGCCCAACGGCCGGGTTCCTTGTGGGCTTCCCGATTGCGGCTTTCGTCACCGGTCTGATCACCGAGACATGGCGCAAGGGGCCGCTGGCGGTCAGCGCGGGGGTCGCTTCGGTGATTGGCGGGATTGTGGTGCTCTACCTCTTCGGGATATCGGGCTTTGCGCTGGTCACGGGTAAAACCATGGGTGAAGCAACCGTGGTCATGGCGGCCTTCATCCCCGGCGACATCCTGAAAGCCGTAATTGCCGGGATGCTGACCGCAGCCCTGGCCAAGGCGCGCCCGGCCAGCGTCTTGTCGCGTGTCTGAACCGGGGGACTAGCCTTTATCAAACAGACGACCCAGCCCAGGGCGTGGGTCGTCGATCCCGGCCAGCCGGAGCATGTGCCACGCCAGCGCGGGATTGCTGGCGAGCACGGGTTTGCCGGTCACATCTTCGATCGTCGGGATCACGTCCAGACATCTGAGCGCCGTGCAGGACATCACGATCGCGTCGCAGGGCGCGGCGTCGGCCACTTGACGGGCCGCCGCGATGATGGATGCGGGCGCGATCCGCGACACGATCTGGTCATTGCTTTCCTCAAACGACCCGAAACTGGCGATCTGAAACCCGGCCTCGGTCAACCGGTCACGCATGGTTTGGGAAACCTCGGCGATATAGGGCGACATAAATCCCAGCCGCGTGACACCCAGATGGCGGCCGCCTGCGATGATCGCAGTCAGCGGGTCGGTGACGGCAGCACCGGGGCAGACCGACCGGATTGCGGCGGCGACCTTGTCCGGTCCGATGACCGAGGTGGCCGAGGTGCAGGCATAGCCGATGGCGTCAAAGCTCAGCGCCGGGGGCAGAAGCCGCGCGGCGGCGGGAAGGTCCGCCAACATTTGCGGCAGAGTGTCGGGGCGAATTTCCGGGCCCATCGGGATGCGCGTGTGGTAAAGTGCGACGCCGGGCACATCCATGATCCGCCGAAACTCGTTTTCCAGCGTTTCGTCGTTTTCCAGCACGATCACGCCCAGATTGGCGCGGGTGCCGATGCCCTGGTCGGTATCGAAGGAAAGTTTCATCTAGATCACCTGAAGGTCATGCGGCGCGCGGGTGGTCAGAAGCTCAGCCCCTTCGGCCCGCACGACGATGTTTTCTTCATGCACCATGATCCGCCCGTCGCCATAGCCAAGTGACGGCTCGAGCGTCAGAACCATGTTTTCTTGCAGCACAGTTTCGTCAAACGCGGCGTGGGACGGCCATTCGGTCAACTGCATCCCCAACCCGTGGCCCAATCGGCCCACATCGCCGCCCTGGTCGTCCATCTCGGCGATCACCGATTGCATCGCGTGGAACAGATCGCGGCAGGTGTTGCCGGGGCGAGCGGTGTCGATCCCGGCTTGGGTCGCGCGCCACAGCACGTCATAGGCGCGGCGGGAAGAGTCATCGGGCTGACCCACCGCCCAATTGCGGTCGAAATCGCAGAAATACCCGTCCCAGGTGGCACCGGTGTCCAGCATCACGATATCGCCATTCGCGAGCGGGCGCGAAGAGGGGGGTGAGATCACATCGTGATAGCCGCCCTGATCTGCGCCCCCGACCAGATAGGGCACATCGTCGGCCCCTTGCGCCAACGCCTCGCGTCGGAAGGCGCGAAACAGCGCGTCCAGCGGCAGGCCCTGATGCGCGATGTCCGGAACCTTGGCGAACGTGCGTGACCCGATGGCGCAGATATGGGCGATCTTTTCGATCTCGCGCCCGGATTTCACCATGCGCAGGCTGCGGATAATCCCGGTCGCGTCGTTGATGCGCAGTCCCGGCAGACCCGCCATCAGCCGTTCATAGTCTCCAAGGGGCATGCGCAGCATCGTCTCGTGCCCCTTCAGCACACCGATTACCGCCCCTTCGCGGGCCATGGGGCTGAGCAGATCGGTCAACAGGCTGATCCCGTCATCGTCGGGCGCGGGGGCGGACCAAGTGCGAATGTCGTCAAGCCACGTTGTGCGCATCAGCGCCGCGCCGATTTCGGGGATGATCGCGATGGGCGTGCCGGTGGCGGGCACGAACAGGAACCACGGACGGGTGGGGCTTTGCCAGAACAGCGTGTGAAAGCCCGAGAAATATCGCACCTCTGGTTCCGTCATCAATAGAAGCCCAGCCAAACCCGCGTCAGCCATCCGGGCCTGCGCGCGGGCGGTGCGGGCCGCAAATTCTTGCTTTGGAAACCCTCGGGCTGGGTCGGGCATATACGGTCCTTTCGGGCGCAAAAGAGTGCTCCGGCATAGACTAACCACAGATTTGCCCGTGGGAATAAATATTTCCACCCGCTCGGCAGACCGTGCATTCGCCAACCCGTTGGGTGGACCCGTTAATTTTGCATCAAATCGGCGAATCTGTCTGGCTTGGCCCTTGGCGCAAAAGCACATTCTGGCTAACGTAGGACGGTCGGTAAAACCGACAGAGGACATCACCGGGACAAACGCGATGGATCGGAAGAACACGTCCTCTCAGACACAGGAAGACAGTCTGACAGGAAGAACACGGGAAGAAGCGATCGAGCGGCTTTATGATGTGGCGCTTGATCCGACGCGGTATGAGACATTGCTGGATGTCTGGGAAACCGCCATCGCGCCCCTTAGGGAAGGCGCGGATTTCAGCGCGCCGCGCCTGTTGGACGATGCCACCATCTCAAGCCATTTTGAACGCGCGGGGGCCTTTCTGGATCGGCTGGATCAAAGCAGCACGCAGACCCAGTTAAGCGCGGTTCTGGCCCATTTCGACAAGGTGGCGGCCTTTCTGTTTGACGCAGATCACAAGGTGGCTGCGGTGAACCCGGCGGCGCGCGCGCTGTTGGGGCTTGAGGTCGGGGCCGAGCTTGGCTCGATGCTGGTCAACCCGGACGATATCGATAGCATCCTGACGACCTCGCACGCGTTGCTGAAAGGGCACGGGGAAAACGCGGCGGTGCTGCGGCTGAGGTCACGCGGCAAGGGGCATTTCATCGTGGTGCGCTTGCAGGTGCGGCAGGTGAGATCGGGCGAGCGTTATGTGCTGGCGGCCTCGTCCGAGGTCAGTTGCCCGGCGGGGTTTTCCGACATTCTGAAACGCGCCTTTGATCTGACCACCGCCGAGGCCGACGTGGTGCAAAGCCTTGTCGAATGTTGCTCGGTCAAGGATATCGCGGAACAGCGGGGGCGGTCGATCGACACGGTGCGGGCGCAGATCAGGTCGATCCTGTCCAAGACGGAAACGCGGTCGCAGGTCGAACTTGTGCGGCTGGCCTTGTCGCTGATGGACATGTCAAACCTGACGATCAAGGCGGACCCCGGTCCGCGGCTGTTGAGCCGCGGTTATGCCAGCCTGACGGAACGGCCCTTCAAGACGCTGGTCACGCCGGACGGACGGCGGTTGGATTACCTTGTGCTGGGCGCGGCCGACGGTGTGCCGCTGTTGTTTCTGCCGCTGGATTACGGGCTGGTGCGCTGGCCCGCCTCGGCCGAGGCGGAAGCGACCCGGCGCGGCATTCGCATCATCGTTCCGGTCCGCGCGGGCTATGGCATGTCGGACATGATCGCCAAGGCGCAGGATTACGATACGCTCGCCACGCAGGACACGTTGCAGATACTGGATGCCGAAGCGGTCACGCGTTGCCCTGTGATCAGCCTTGGATCGGACAGTTTCTATGCGATGAAACTGGCCACGCACGACCCGCACCGGATCAGCGCGATCATCGCCACGGCGGGCATTCTGCCGATGACCCGTCGCGAGCAATACGAGCGGATGGAAAAATGGCACCGGTTCATTCTGGCTGGTGCGAAATACACTCCGCATTTGCTTCCGTTCATGGTGAAGGCCGGGTTCTATCTGGCGCGCAAGATCGGCAAGCGGGGGTTCATCCATGCGGTCTATGGCAATTGTCCGGCGGATGTCGAAACCTTCGAAAATCCCGAAGTGTTCGAAGCCATGGTGACGGGGTCGGAAACCGCGCTGACCGAGGACTTTTCGGCCCACGAGGCGTTCTCGCGCATGGTGCTGGGCGAACAGAAAAGCGACTGGACCCCAATGGTCAACGCGTTGAGCGGCAGGTTGCCCGTGGTGTTTTTCAACGGCACCCACGATCCGCAGGTTCCGGTCGCGTCGCTGGACGAGTTTCGGCAGGACCACGACTGGATTGATTACCGTGTTTACGACGACAGCGGGCAGTTGATCTTTTTCCGGCATTGGCAAGACGTGCTGGACGAGGCGGAAAAACATCTGGCGCGTTAACTTTTACCCAATGTTGGGTATGACCTGTGCAGCCAATGCTTCTAACTTTTAATCTATTGAAACCAAGGATTTTAAGTTGCCAGACGTATTCTCAATTACAGGGATATTCCCGAACTGTTGCTGTGCAGGAGTTCATGGATCATTTGCCCATTTCGATGGGTTTCGCGTTGATCCGAGAAGGGGGTGGGCGTGTGGTGATGGCGCGGGGCTTTTGCTGTCGGGGATATCGACAGCAACCCCCGTGTTCTAGACCCATATTCATGCCACCGGACCGCGGACTTCCTGCCGTGGTTTGGTGGCATTTCTTTTTGGGTGATATTGGGGTGCTTTGCCGAGGGGTAGAGTGATACCAAAGGGCAACCCGCCGCTGGGCGCGTCAATTACTGGCTCGGTTTGGCAAGGCGGCGGGTTGCTTTTTACGAGCGCGCCCCAATGACCGGATGAGCCTAGCGCATCGGACCGCAGGCTTGTTCAACCGAACCGAAAACCGGTGCCACGGTGTCATAGAAATTCGCGATGGTCATATCCTCGGGCAGATTGGTGCGCAGGGTGGCGGGATCGAGTTGCCAATTGAGAGTTATGCCGAACATCCCGGGCGTCATCTGATCTTTCAATCCGGCAAATGAACACGGGCAGTTTGCAACCGCATCAGAATTATCCGACCAGTCATAGGCTTGAGCCATCTGCGTGCAGAAGGCTGCGGGATCGTCCAGGTCGATCATGTCCGCGCGGCCGACGGTTGCGGTGAGAATTGCAATCAGGATCGTCGAAAGCCGCATGATTTACACCTGAACAAAGAAATGAATGAAGACAGAATGCCTTAATCCGGCGCAACAATCAATTTTTGCTGATGAACGGAAAGCAGGCGCGGACTTTTTGCAGACAGCCGATTTCCTGTCAAAAACAGTCGGGAAACTTCGGTTTTGTTGACATATGTCAAGCTGTTTTCATCACGAATCCGTTATCCAGAAGCTTGGATAACTGAACTGGAGGCCAATATGCGAGAAGTCATGACCAAGACCATGGCGCGTAACGTGTTCTATGGCGGCTCGTTGTTTTTCATTGTGGTCTTTTTGATCCTGTCGGCGCATTCGGTGCGGTACGTAGTTACCAAATCGACAGCAAATGCCGAACTGACAGACAGCGTGGCGCGTGGCAAACATGTGTGGGAAAGAAACGCCTGCATCAACTGCCATACTTTGATGGGCGAGGGCGCGTATTTCGCACCCGAGCTGCAAAACGTGATGTCCCGATGGGGTGTCGCCGACGATCCCGAGGCAGCGTTCGAGGTGCTGAAGGGTTGGATGGAAGCACAACCGAGCGGCATCGAGGGACGGCGTCAAATGCCGCAATTCAACCTGAGCGACGAACAGATTCGAGAACTTGCAGACTTCTTCCTGTGGGTGAACACCATCGACGCACAGGGCTGGCCCCCCAACGAGGCGGGCTAAGGCCGGAAGAGGAGACGTGAAATGAAATACCAAACACAAAAAATTGCCTATTGGTACTTCCTGGCAGCGATGGCGGTGTTCGCCGTTCAGGTGCTGGGGGGTCTGTGGGCCGGCTGGATTTATGTCAGCCCGAACTTCCTGTCCGAGCTCATGCCGTTCAACATCGTTCGCATGTTGCACACCAACGCGCTGATCGTCTGGCTGTTGCTGGGCTTTTTCGGGGCAGCCTATTTCCTGATACCGGAAGAAGCTGAGCGCGAAATGCATTCGCCGATGCTGGCCTATATCCAGCTGGGCATCATGCTTCTGGGCACGGCCGGTGCAGTCTTGACCTATGTGTTCGACCTGTTCCACGGCAACTGGCTTCTGGGCATGGAAGGGCGCGAGTTCATCGAACAACCCGTCTGGGTCAAGGTGGGCATCGTCGTCGCCGCCTTGATCTTCCTGTTCAACGTGTCAATGACGGTTCTGAAGGGTCGCAAGACGGCCATTTCGAACGTGCTGCTTCTGGGGCTTTGGGGCCTGGCGCTGCTGTTCCTGTTTGCCTTCTATAACCCGGCCAACCTTTCGCTGGACAAAATGTTCTGGTGGTACATCGTTCACCTTTGGGTGGAGGGGACCTGGGAACTGGTCATGGCGTCGATCCTTGCCTTCCTGCTGTTGAAGCTGACCGGTGTTGACCGTGAGATCATTGAAAAGTGGCTTTATATCATCGTCGCGACCGCCTTGTTCTCGGGTATTCTGGGCACTGGGCACCACTACTACTGGATCGGTCTGCCCGGTTACTGGCAGTGGATTGGTTCGATCTTCTCATCGCTTGAGGTGATCCCCTTCTTCGCAATGATGAGCTTCAGCTTCATCATGGTGTGGAAAGGCAGACGCGACCACCCGAACAAGGCGGCCCTTCTGTGGGCGCTGGGGGCTGCAACTGTTGCCTTCTTCGGCGCTGGTGTCTGGGGTTTCCTGCATACGCTGCACGGTGTGAACTATTACACCCACGGCACACAGATCACCGCAGCCCACGGTCACTTGGCCTTCTATGGCGCCTATGTGTCGGTGAACCTGGCGATCATCACCTATGCCATGCCGATCCTGCGCGGACGTGATCCGTACAACCAGGTTTTGAACATGGTCAGCTTCTGGCTGATGACTGGCGGTATGTCTTTCATGACCTTTGTCCTGACCTTTGCAGGAATCATCCAAACGCATTTGCAACGTGTGCTGGGCGAGAACTACATGGATGTTCAGGATAGCGTGCAGCTCTTCTACATCATGCGGTGGGGCGCGGGCCTTACGGTTGTGATCGGTGCAATCCTGTTCATCTATTCGCAGCTAGTGCCGCGTCGTGAGATCATTGAACCGACCGATGAATATGAAAGCGAAGGTGCCTGATATGGCTGCCGTTGACAAGAAAACGGAGGGGGCTTCGGCCCCCTTCTACTCACCCGTTTCTGACGAATGCGATGTTTTCGAAGCCGCTGAACGCCATGGGCTGCCGCTGCTTCTGAAAGGTCCGACCGGTTGTGGCAAGACCCGCTTCGTCGCCCATATGGCCGCCCGTCTGGGTCGCCCACTTTATACCGTTGCCTGTCACGACGACCTGTCCGCGTCCGACCTTGTGGGGCGTTACCTGCTGAAAGGCGGGGAAACGGTCTGGGTCGATGGCCCGCTGACCCGCGCGGTGCGGGAAGGGGCGATCTGCTATCTTGACGAGGTGGTCGAGGCCCGCAAGGACGTTACCGTCGTTCTGCACCCGCTGACCGACGACCGCCGCATCCTGCCGCTGGACAAAACCGGCGAGGAAATCGAGGCCGCACCCGGCTTCATGCTCGTGGCAAGTTACAATCCGGGCTATCAGAACATCCTGAAAACCCTGAAACCTTCCACCCGCCAGCGCTTCCTTTCGATTGACTTCGATTTCCCCTCCCACGACCGGGAAGTTGATATTGTGACGCGTGAAAGTGGGCTGGATGCCAACCGGGCGACGTCCCTTGTCCGGTTGGCAAACAAATTGCGTGGCCTGAAAGGTCAGGATCTGGAAGAGGGCGTTTCGACCCGTCTGGTGATCTATTGCGCCACGCTGATCGAAGACGGCATGTCCGTCGACCGCGCCATTCGCGTGGCGATGATCGAACCTCTGTCCGATGACGACGATGTCAAGCAGGGGCTGATGGATCTGGTCACGGCGATCTATGGCTAGTGCCACATCCGCGACCGGCCAATAGGCCGGTTGCGGGTTCTTTTGCACAGGACGCAAACCTGACACCCGAGGTTCCCCATGTCCGAACGAATTTTCGACCCTTTCGAGCCGGAAGAAACCGTTGGCAAGCTCTGGCACAGATATGCCAGCCGACTGGACGCCCCCGGCATTCACGATGAAAACGCCGTCACCCTGACCGAAGTCGAGGGGCGTCTGGGCGTCTTCTTCCGTGGCCTTGGCGGGTCACACGCGACCGAGATCAAGCAGGCCACCGTTGCGGCCTCGCATCACCGCCTGTCGTTCCGCCGGTCGCTTGGCACATGGCGCGAAACGCAGGCGCGCCCCAGCTTTGACGGCGAGGCATTGCGCCTGCCCGAAATTATCGCGGAATTTCCGGCCCGCGAAGCCAATGCGGCGCTGTATTTCTGGCTGGTCGCATCGGTCGCACACGCGCCTGATCCGGTAGGCGACGCCGATCCGCTGCGTGCCGATCTTCGGGCGCTGCGCGCATCAATCGCGATGACGCAGGCGACGTTGAAGGAATGTCCCGGCCTGCGTGGGTTTTATGAAACGCTTGTCGGCGCGTGTCGTGCCATGCGACCGGATGCAAAGCTCCCATCCGTCGAGGCCGCGATGGAAGCGGCGATTGATCATCTTCTGGGTGGGCCGGAACCAACCCGCAAGATGGCGATGGAATTTGTGGCACTGATCCGCACGCCCGATGCAGACCTGTCGCATTTGGTGGCGCCGCGCGGCTATCGTCCTTTCCGACCTGTGCCGATGTGGCCCGACCTGCGCCCAATGGCGGCGCGGATGCCAGCGGACCGGCTGGACGAAGGCGACGAAGAACAAGGCAGTGGCCCCGGCGACGAGGCCGAGGGCACCAAGGCAGCGCGCCGGTCAGAAAGCGATCTGGCCGAACGCCGTGACAGCCTGATCCTGCACAAGTTCGAAGCGATCTTTTCCTGGGTCGAAAGCCTGAACATGAACCGTCGCATCGAAGATGACGACGAAGACAACGCCCGCCGGGCCGCCGAAGATCAGGACGAGCTGGCGCTGGGGCAGGTGTCGAAAAAGACCGCCACGCGGCTGAAATTCCACCTTGATCTGTCGCCTGAAGATGCTGAACGCGAGCGTCTGTCGGGCAAGCACCTCTATCCTGAATGGGACCACCGCACATCGAGCTATATCCCCGATCACGCCCGCGTCCTGTCCAGCGTCGCAGACGAGGTTGAGGTGATCGAACATGACCCCGCCACCAACCGCCGCATCCGCGCCGTAAAACGCCAGTTCGAGGCGTTGCGCCCGAAACGGGTGATCCTGCCGCGTCAACTGGACGGCGACGAACTGGATCTGGAAGCCGCAATTGCCGCGCAGGTCGAGCTGCGCGCCACCGGCCGATCCAGCGACCGGGTCTATCGCGCCACGCGGGTGATGGAACGAGATCTGGCGATCTCGGTCCTGATGGATGTGTCGCGTTCGACCGAAAGCGCGATTGGCGACCGGCAGGTGATCGACGTGGAAAAAGAGGCGCTGACCGCGATGGCGTGGGGGCTTGAGGCATGTGGCGATGATTTCGCGATCCACACCTTTTCATCCCTGAAGCGGGGCCGTGTCTTCGTGCAGGAATGCAAGGGGTTCGACGAGCGTATGGGACCGGTGGTCGAAGCACGGATCGGAGGGCTGACCCCTGCCTTTTATACACGGTTGGGCGCGGCGATCCGCCATGCCACCGCCGGGTTGGACGAGCGCCCGAACACCCGCCGCCTGCTGTTGGTCATCACCGACGGCAAGCCCAACGATCTGGACCATTACGAAGGCCGCCACGGCATCGAGGACAGCCGCATGGCGGTGCGCGAGGCGCGGATGAAGGGTCATGCCGTGTATGGTGTGGTCGTCGACCAGAAAGGGCAGGGCTGGGTGAACCGCATCTTTGGCGCGGATGGGTTTTCCATCGTGCCAGACCCCACGCGACTGACCGCCGCATTGCCCGAGATCTATCGCCAGATTACCGGTGGCGCATGACGGATCAAACCTCGGTGCTGGATGAATTGCCCGGTGATCTGATGATCTGGGTTCTGATCGTATCGGAGCTTCTGGTCTTCGGCGCAGGGCTTTTGGCATTCCTTGGCATGCGGGCGATGGACCCTGTGGGGTTCGCAGCTGACCAAGCGGCGCTGAACCGCGTGGCGGGTGCGGCCAACACCATTGTGCTTGTCACCAGCGGCTATTGCGCGGCGCGCGCTGTGCATTCGGCGCATTCTGTGCGTCATATGCGCTTGTGGCTGGCGGCGGCGATGGCGTTTGGCGTCGTGTTTCTGATCGTCAAATGGTATGAATACGCCGAGAAGGCCCGCCACGGCATCGGTATCGAGACCAGCGATTTCTTCACCTTCTACTATCTTCTGACCGGGTTTCACGCGCTGCATGTGGTGGCCGGGTTGATCATCTTCGCGCTTCTGATGCGCTGGGGAAACCCCCGCAACCTGGAAGCCGGTGCCGCGTTCTGGCACATGGTCGATCTGGTCTGGGTGCTATTGTTTCCTATCATTTATCTGGTGCACTGATGTCGAACGCTGTCCTGACCCGCGCGCTTGTGTTGCTGATCGCCCTGAGCATGGCGACCACTGTGTTTGCCGGTGTCCTGCCTGATGCCGGACCGATCTTCGTGCTGACCGTGCTGATCCTGTCGGGTCTGAAATCCTTCGTGATCCTGTCGGATTATCTGGGCCTGCGTGCCGCCCCAACATTTCGTGGCGGGTTCACTGCGTTTCTGATCGGTTTTCTGGGTCTGGCCGCACTGCTTTACGCGCTGCCCTTCGCGATGTAGGGGCGATTGACCATGATCAAGTTAACCAACCGCGAAAAACGCTAAACTCATCCAAGAACATGACAGGAGTCCTGAAATGAAAACGCTCTATCTGGCCATACTGGCCGGCATCATGGCCTCACCCGCCTTTGCCAATCACGACCAAACATTGCTGCACGAGGCGGTGAATGATGGACATTCGCACGGTGTTGGTGTGGCTACGGCCTGGCTGGGCGGCACTGCGGTTGCCATGATCATTGCCCTGGTCGCCGTGCAAAAAGTGGTATACCGCAAGAGATGACGGAACATGACAAAAACTCTGGCCGCTGGCCCGTTTGGGCCGTGGCCGCTGTGCTGTATCCGCTGGCCATGGGGGCGGCGGCGGTTAACCTGTTTTTCCTGTTTCTGATGCTGCAAGCTGTCGGCTTGCGTTCATTGACCCCGATCGAGGCTATCGTTGGCGGCATCGTCCTTGGCGTTCCCTTCACCTGGATCACCGGCAAATGGATACATGGTCTGATCGTGCAGGCGGAAGACGACGCCTGATACCAGGTGTTTTTCTGCCGTCCCCGCCGGACTTGACTTTGGTCATTCGGCCGAACCGATCAGCCCTTAACCTGCCGAACATATGCCACCAAAGGGGCTTCTCATGGCGAACCTGTTCAAACGAGTTTTCAGCGAAGGGTTTCGCGCCTTCTTTTTGGCGGCCGCGATCTGGGCGATCCTGTCTGGCGTGATGTGGGAGCTGTGGTTGGGCGCGCAAGCGTCAGGCGGCACGGCGGGCTTGTCGGATCTGTCGATGCCCCCCCATCTGTGGCACGCTCATGAAATGCTGTTCGGCTATGCAGGTGCCGCTGTCGCAGGGTTTTTCCTGACCGCTGTGGCCAGTGGGCGGGGCATGATCATCGGCGCGCTGGCTGCGTTGTGGCTGGCAGGGCGGGTGGTGCTCTGGTCCTCTGCCGCGCTGCCACCTGTGTTGGTCGCGGTGGTTGATTTGTCTTTTCTGGCGGCGCTGGTCGTGCGGATCGCAGGCCAGTTGCGCAAACGCCTGAACCCACAACACGCGATCTTTCTGGTCTTTCTTGTCACGCTGCTGGTCGCCAATCTTCTGGTGCATCTGGAGTGGGCGGGCGTCACGTTGGACACGGCCAGCGCGGGACTTCGCGTCGGGTTGTTGGCGCTGTGCGGGCTGATCGTGGTGCTGGGCGGGCGGGTTACGCCGGGCTTTATCCGCAATGCAATGAATCGCGCGGGAAAGCCGCCTGAAACCCTGCCGCCGCACACCCCGCGCCTTGATCGGCTGGCGGTGCTGATGGCGATCGCCCTGCCGTGGAGCGTGCTGATCCCGATGCTCGCACCCGTCGTGGCGCTGGCACTGGCTGTCATCCACGGGCTGAGACTCAGCCGGTGGCGCCCACATTGGGCGTTGCGCGACCCGCTTCTGTGGTCGCTGTTTGCCGCGCAATTCCTGATGGTGATCGGATTTGTTCTGTGGGCCTTCGCGGGTTGGGGCATCGGGGACGAAGTTGGCGCGTTGCACGTGTTGGGGCTTGGCGGCATCGGCGGCATGACGCTTGCGGTGATGAGCCGTGCGACGCTGGGCCATACGGGTCGCGCGCCCATTGTGCCGGGCATCGTCGCGGTGGGGTATGGGTTGATGATCCTGTCAGCCCTGACCCGATGGCTGGCCGCAGAGCTTTTGTATCGCTGGTATGACCCGCTGATCCTGTTGGCCGGGGCTGCGTGGATCGGGGCTTTTACACTGTTCCTGGTCGGTATGATTCCGGCGCTGACCGGACCACGGGTGGCGCGCGCGGCCCCACCCCCGCCGCCACCAACGCCACCGCATATGAAATCTTCGGCGACTTGACGTTGGTTAAGTGTGGCGGGGCAAAGCTGTGCCACAAATCGACCATGGCCCACCCAGCGAGGTTGTTCCCACATCCTCGTCCTGTTCTGCGAATACGGCCTCTGTGATCCTGTCGCCTCTGTTCTTGGGTGAGGCCGGCGGCGCAACCGATCACGTTCGGGTTTACGAACCCATGGACCAACCGCCCGGGCGCATCTGATGCGTTTCGAGGCCGGAGCCATCCGCAAGGGTGGCGGGCGGTTGGTCTATCTTACACCTTACCCGTCGATTCGCATTTCTGCCCGAGACTTGACAAACATCATGTCTGGCTGCGCCCCGGTGCGGTTCAATAACCAAACAGATAATCCACCCAAGGGGCACCCCATGAATTATCAGGACTATTTCAAAACCCGCCTTGATGCGCTGCGCGAGGACGGAAACTATCGGGTGTTTGCCGACCTGCAACGCAAACGCGGTGCCTTTCCCAAAGCCCACCATACGGGCAAGGATGGCGCGGGCGATGTGACGATCTGGTGTTCGAACGACTATCTTGGCATGGGGCAACACCCAGATGTTCTGGCCGCGATGCACAACGCGATTGATACGGTGGGCGCGGGGGCCGGGGGCACACGCAATATTTCCGGCACCACCCATGACCACGTGTTGTTGGAGGCCGAACTGGCCGATCTGCACGGCAAGCAAGCCGCGCTTCTGTTCACGTCAGGCTATGTCTCGAACTGGGCGGCGCTTGGCACGCTGGCGTCACAAATTCCCGGCTGCATCGTGTTTTCGGACGCGCTGAACCATGCCTCGATGATCGAAGGTATTCGCCATTCGAAAGCCGCGCGAGTGATCTGGAAACATAACGATCTGGATGATCTTGAGGCCAGGTTGGCCGCCGCCGACCCCGACGCGCCAAAACTGATCGCCTTTGAAAGCGTCTATTCGATGGATGGCGACATTGCCCCGATCAAAGAGATTTGCGACCTGGCAGAAAAATATGGCGCAATGACCTATCTGGACGAGGTGCATGCGGTTGGGCTTTATGGGCCACACGGGGCAGGGGTTGCCGAACGTGAAGGTCTGATGGATCGCCTGACGGTGATCGAAGGCACGCTGGGCAAAGCCTTTGGCGTGATGGGCGGCTATATCGCGGCCTCGGCCGAGCTGTGTGATTTCGTGCGCAGCTTTGCCAGCGGGTTCATCTTCACGACGGCGCTGCCGCCTGCCGTGGCCGCAGGCGCGCGCGCGTCGGTGCAGCATCTGAAACGCTCGAATGTCGAACGCGACCGCCAGAAGGAACGCGTCGCGAAGGTGCGCGAAGGGCTGGATGCGATGGGCATTCCGCATATCGACAACCCCTCTCACATCATCCCTGTGATGGTGGGCGATCCGGTGAAATGCAAGTTCATCTCGGACACGCTGATGCGCGATTATGGCGTTTACATCCAGCCGATCAATTATCCCACCGTGCCCAAAGGCACCGAACGTCTGCGCATCACCCCGTCGCCGGTGCATTCGGACGCGGATATCGCGCATCTGTTGGGAGCATTGGAAGAGCTGTGGCACCAGTGCGAGGTTGCGCGGGTTCCGATGGCGGCGCAGTAGGCGCCTAGCCCTTCCAGTCCAGCGCGATCGGCGGCGCGATGTGCAGAAGGTCCACCGCCCGCGCGGCGATTTGGTCGACCACCTGATCCACGCTTTTCGGCAGCATATAGAAGGCTGGCACCGGCGGCAGGATGATTGCTCCCATTTCCGTGGCTTGCGTCATGTTGCGCAGATGGGCAAGCGTCAGGGGCGCTTCGCGGGTCATCAGAACCAGCGGACGGCGTTCCTTGAGCTGCACACTGGCGGCGCGCGTCAGAAGGTTGTCGTCCAATCCGTTTGCGATGGCGGCCAGGCTGCGCATCGAGCAGGGCGCGACGATCATCCCCGCAACGGGGGCGGAGCCAGAGGCAATCGACGCGCCGATATTGCCACGTTCGTGGAACCGGGTCGCCACGGCGGTGATCTGGTCAAAGGCATCGGCGCCGCATTCTTCGGCCAAGGTGCGTTCGGCGGCGGCGCTGACCACAAGGTCGATCTCGGCCCCGATCGCCGCAAGGTGCCGCGCGGTGGCAAGGCCAAGCGCCGCCCCCGATGCGCCCGCGATGCCAAGGACGACGCGGGTCATTGGGACAGCTCTGGCAAATGTCGCGCCAGAATGTCGGCGGCAAAGGCCGCGTCTTGCGCGTTGGTGTGCATGACGTCGCCCCATTCGCGGCTGGTTTCTGCGCCGATCTTGTTGGTGGCGTCGATGCCGATCTTGCCGGCAAGCCCCGGCTCGGGCGACGCGAAATCAAGGTAATCCATCGGCGTCCTCTCCAATATCGTCACATCGCGCGACGGATCCATCCGCGTGGCGAGCGCCCATGCGATGTCATCCCAATTGCGCGGGTCGATGTCATCATCCACGACAATGATCATCTTGGTATAGCTGAATTGCGGCAACATCCCCCACAACGCCATCATCACGCGGCGCGCCTGCCCCGGATAGCGCTTGTCGATGGCAATCACCGCCATGCGATAGGACGCGGCGGCGGGGGGCAGCCACAGGTCGCGGATTTCAGGAATTTGCGCGCGGATCAGGGGCAGGGCGAGGCGGTTGAACACCTCGCCAATGATCGCTGGTTCGTCGGGCGGACGTCCGGTGTAGGTGGACAGATATATCGGGTCTTTGCGGTGGGTCAGCGCGCTGACCTGCATCACGGGGAAGGGGTCGACCTGGTTGTAATATCCGGTGTGATCGCCAAACGGGCCTTCGGGCGCGGTTTGGGTCGGGTGAACCCAGCCTTCGATCACCATCTCGGCATCCGCGGGCACCATCAGGGGGATGGTCTTGGCGGGCACAACGCGGGGCCGCGCGCCGGAAAACACGCCCGCGAAACCAAGTTCCGACACCGTTTCGGGCAGGGGAAGGGCGGCGGACAGAAGCGTGGCCGGGTCCGCGCCCAAGGCGATTGCCACGGGCATCGGTTCACCTTGCGCGGCCCAGCTTCGGTGATGCGCAGCGCCGCCCCGATGCGCCAGCCAGCGCATGATGATGCGGTCGCGGTCAATGACCTGCGCGCGGTAGACGCCCGCGTTGTAGCGGTTCACGTCGCCTGCATCGCCGCCAAATGGGCGGGTCAGAACAACGGGCCATGTGATCAGCGGCCCTGCGTCGCTGGGCCAATGGGTCTGGATCGGCAGGGCGGAGAGGTCCACGGCAGTGTGAACCTCGGCCTGCACCGGCGCGCGGCGCATGATCTTCGGTCGCGTGGCAAGGGCTGCTTTCAGCATCGGCCAGCGCGACAGTGCGTCGCGCATCCCGTCGGGCGGCGTGGGTGCGCGTAAGGCGGCCAGAAACGCGCCAAGCTCATCCAGCTTGTCTTGTGTGATCCCCAGCCCTGCGGCGACGCGTTCGGGCGTGCCGAACAGGTTCACCACGACCGGAATGTCGGACACGCTGCCCCCATCCAGCACGGGTTTGTCAAAGCGCAGAACCGGGCCGCCACGGTCCAACACCGCGCGGTGCACGGCGGTCATCTGGTGACGCACCGACACGGGGTCGGGCACGGCGGTCAGGTCGCCGCGCGCCGCCGCCCAATCGAGATAGGCGCGCAGGGTGGGGAAGGGGGGCAGGGTGCGGATGGTCGGCTCCTTTTGGCTGATCGTTTACCGCTATCACCCGGCTGTGATCGGGCAATTGACCTTGATCAAGTTGCTCCGCGCTGGGGCTGTTATCAAGGCCTGGCGGAAACACCCGTTTGCCCGTGTTCAAGAGGTGCGCCATGCAGGACCATGCCGTCCAACTGCCTGTTTTTCCACGCCTTCCGGCATTCGCCCTGCGCGGGTTGCCATTGACACCTATCGCACTTGCGCTTGGCGCGTTTGCCCGCCGGATGGGCGCGCGGCACCCGTCGATGTTCAAGCGGCTGGGCGACTATGGCAATGCGCGTTTCGTGCTGGACCCGACCGACCTGCCCGTCACGCTTTTGCTGGAACCCCGCGCGGGCCATCCCCGCCTGCGCCTGTCGCGCAAACCGATTGAGGGCGACGCGCGGATCGCCGGGCCTCTGTCCGGGCTTCTGGGCATGGTGCACGGGGCCTACGATGGCGATGCGCTGTTTTTCTCGCGTGATCTGGTGATTGAAGGCGACACCGCCGCGGTTCTGGCCCTGCGCAACGCCATTGATGATGCCGAGCTTGATCTGGCCGCCGAAGCCGAGGCGATGTCCGGTCCGTTCGCGGCTCAGGTCAAGCGCCTGATTGGGCTTGCTGAAACCAAAACCGGCGTGGCCCTGTCGCGCCACGAGGAGGACCCCCTGTGGTAATGGAAATCGTTTGCCCCGCCGGCACGCCCGCATCCCTGCGCGCGGCTGTGAAAGCGGGGGCGCATACCGTCTATTGCGGGTTTGCCGATGAAACCAACGCGCGCAACTTCCCCGGTCTGAACTTCGACCGGGACGAAATGCGCGAAGGCGTGAAATTTGCCCATGACCACGGCGCGCAAGTGCTGGTGGCGATCAACACTTACCCCCGCGCGGGGGCCGAGGCGATCTGGCACCGCGCGGTGGCGGACGCGGAAAAATGCGGCGTCGATGCGGTGATTCTGGCCGATCTGGGCCTGCTGGCCTATGCCGCGAAACACCACCCCGGCTTGCGTCGGCACCTGTCGGTGCAAGCCGCCGCTGCCAATGCCGATATGTTGAATTTCTATGCCAGCGAATTTGGCGTGAAGCGCGTCGTGCTGCCGCGCGTTCTGTCGGTGCCGGAAATTGCCGCGATCAACGCCGAAACCGAGGTCGAGACCGAGGTGTTCGTCTTTGGCGGCCTGTGCGTGATGGCGGAAGGGCGCTGTTCGCTCTCCTCTTACGCCACTGGGCTGTCGCCCAACATGAACGGCGTGTGTTCACCCGCAAGCCATGTGGAATACCACGATGACCACGGCGCGTTGTCGGCCAAGCTGGGCGGGTTCACCATTCACAAGGTTGGCGCGGATGAACCCGCGCCTTACCCCACGCTGTGCAAGGGGTGTTTCAGCGCAGGCGACGCGACCGGGCATCTGTTCGAAGATCCGGTCAGTTTGAATGCCGAGAAGCTGATCCCTCAACTGGCGAAGGCCGGGGTGACGGCGTTGAAGATCGAGGGGCGGCAACGCTCGCGATCCTATGTCGCGCAAGTGGTGCGCAATTTCCGTGCCGCTGTCGAGGCGCAAGCCGCAGGCCGCCCCATGCCCCAGGGGATGTTGGCACAACTGACCGAAGGGCAGGCCGCGACCGCGGGTGCCTATAAGAAAACCTGGAGGTAGCCATGCAGTTGACCGTCGGACCAAACCAGTTTTTCTGGAAAGCAGACGCGTGGAGCGCGTTTTACGACCAGATGGCCGCCGCCCCCGTGGACCGCGTTGTGCTGGGCGAGCTTGTGTGCTCGAAACGCTTGCCATTCTACCAGGACCGCATGCCGGGCGCGATTGAAACGCTGCTGGAGGCGGGGAAAGAGGTTGCCGTGACCTCGCTTGCCCTTGTGACGTTGAAACGCGAACGTAAACTGACCGCCGAACTTGTCGATGCAGGTGTCGAGGTCGAGGTGAACGACCTGACCACGCTGGCCTATCTGCCCAAGGACGTGCCGTTCTCGGTCGGGCCTTTGGTCAATGTCTATAACGAAGGCACGCTGGCATGGCTCGCCGATCGTGGGGCCACGCGCATTTGCCTGCCGCCGGAATTGCCGTTGGCATCTGTCACCGCGCTGGCGGCTGAGGGCGCGGCGCGCGGCGTGGCGATCGAAGTGTGGGGGCATGGCCGTTTGCCGCTGGCGATCTCGGGCCGTTGCTATCACGCGCGGCTGCACAAACGCACCAAGGACAATTGCCAGTTTGCCTGCGAGGATGACCCCGATGGGCTGTCGGTGCGCACCTTGGAAGACCAACCATTCCTGGCAATGAACGGCGTGCAAACCCTGTCGGACAGTTGCGCCAGTATGGCCAATCAGTTGGAGGTGTTGGACAAAGCCGGCGTGAATGCGCTGCGACTGTCACCGCAAACCGGTGATTTTCTGCGCGTCTGTCAGGCGTGGCGCGACCGGATTGACGGGACGCTGGACGCAGCCGCATTGTCTGAAAAACTGGAAACCCTGTCGGGCGGTATGCGTCTGTCGGATGGATTTTTGACCGGTGCACGCGGTGCCGATTGGTCGCGTGCCAAAGAAGGAGAACCCGCATGAGGATTGCGTATATCACCGCAGACGGGCGGGGCGAAACCGACCGCCTGATCGCCGAGGCCGCCGCCACCCTGGAAGCCGAAGGCTTTTTGCTGAACGGAATCGTGAAAGTCTTGCAGGACCAGCCCGCAGGGTCGCATCATTGCGATATGGACGTGCGGGTGCTGGCGGACAATCGCACCATTCGCATCACGCAATCCTTGGGCGCAGGGTCCGAAGGATGCCGTCTGAACCCCGAGGCGATAGCCGAAGCCGTGGCCGCCGTCGATCAGGCCAGCGTCAATGAGGCCGACGCGTTCATCCTGAACAAGTTTGGCCCGGAAGAGGCCGAAGGGCGCGGGTTTCGCGCTGCCATCGCGGCCGCATTGGAGCAGGACATTCCGGTGTTGGTCGGGCTTGGCGGGGGGGAGGCCAGCCGCAAAGGCTTTGCCGAGTTTGTCGGCGATATGGCCGAAACCCTGCCCGCCGACCCCGATGCGATCCTGACGTGGGTGCGCGGCTGACCTGTCAGGCCGATGCCGCTTTGCGCGCGCCGGTCAATTCTGCGCTGATCGCAGCGGCAACCATCGCGTCCACGCCGGGCAATTGGCTGATCACCGGCAACAGGCGGCCTTTGAAGGCGCAAGCGCCCAGTTCCTCGTGCACGTCCTCGCGCACATGGTCGCCCTCCATCGCGAAGAAGGGCAGGCACAGGATGTTGTCTGGCAGGGCTTTCGCGACCTCGGGGATGGTCGGGGATTGTTCCAAAAAGCCCACCGAGATCGCGGCGTCGGATAAAGCCGCGGCCAGCAGGTCTGCAAAATCATAGGTGGCGCGCGCGGGGGCGTGACGTCCGCTTCCCGACCCATGCGCGACCAGCAACAGCGGATCGCCATCGTTCCAGCCCTCGGCCCGCAGGCCAGCGGCGGCCAGACCAGGCAGGGCCGGGTCCATGCCAAATGGCGTCATCACAGCGTAAGGTGCGTCGCCAAGCCGTCCGGCCAGACAGGTGCGCACGAACCAGCCGTCGGACATGAACAGCGGATAGACCACCGCACCGGGGGACATCTTGGCAAGCTGCGCCTCAAGGCTGCCGGGCCTGGCCAGTGTGGCCGATCCCAGCCGCAGGTCGGGCATATGGGCTTGCACCTTTGTGACATAATCCGCCAACGCGGCTTCGGCCGGGTCGGGCAATGACGGTTGCCCGTGCGAGACGATCAGGGCGTCGATATGGTCCAATGGCTGGCTCCTTTTGAAAGCTGGCGCGCGGTTAAGGCGTTTCCACAACAACCTGGTTCATCTGCTTTTGTCAAAACGCCTGCGACAAACGAGTTGTGCGAGCGTTTCGAGGTATCTTCGTGTCTCAAGTATAACTCGAAACGCTTTAGTGGCTGGTGCCTTCTTCGAAGGTGATCTTGTTCCAGACGTTGTATTTGCCCGAAGGCTTGCGCATCGGCAAGCGTTTCACGATCTCAAGCGTTTTGGCGTCATAAACCAGAACTTCGCCATCGTCTTCCCAGACGGACACCAGTGCGCGGCTGCCATCCTTGGTAAACTCGACATGTGCGACCGTTGCGCCCGGCACGGGTTGCAGGGTGCGCACGATCTCAAGCGATTGTTTGTCGATGATATGAATCTTGTCCTTGTTCGGCCCGAAGAACACATCGGCCCAGACATAGGGCGAATTCTTGTGGCTGCGCATGAAGAAGCCCGGCCCTTCGGTGGTGATCCGCTTGACGGTTTTCCAGCTGTTCATGTCGATCACCGACACCACGCCTTCTTTCAGGTGCGGGGTCGCCATGACCTTGGTGTCATTCCAGTCCCATGTAATGCCGGATCCAAGGTGAGGCATCCCCGGCAAGTCCAGGTCGGCCACTTTCTGGCCAATCACAAGGTCGATGACCAAGCCATCTTCGCCTTTGCGGGAGGCGCCCATGATATGTTCGTATTTCTGATCGAAGAAGAAATCGTCCAGATAATCGGGCGTGGTGATCTTGCGGATCGGGAAGGGTGTGTCCTGCCTGGTCGGGCCTTCGATGCGCCAATCATGGGTGAAGCCCGCAGCAAACAATCCCATGTCGGGGTTGTCGCTATAGGACACTTCCCAGATTTCCGGCACGTCTTTCAGCGCCAGCACGAAACTTTCGCGCGGTGGGGCCTGATAGACGGCCGACACCCGGCTGGGCGTGCCGTCCTTGCCCACAACCTCGTGCACCTCGGCGACCGACAAATCATCGGTGGACAGGATGGTCAGCGTGTTGGGCAGGTAGTTCGCCACCGCCAGCCATTTCCCATCGCCTGACATGGCAATGTTTCGGCTGTTCAGACCGGCCCGCACGCGGCCCACCTGTTTCAGGGCGTAGATGTCGTATTTCTGCACCCAGCCATCGCGCGACATGATGAACACGAACTTGCCGTCGGGGGTGAACTTGGGTCCGCCATGCACGGCAAAGGGGGTTTCGAACCGGTCCAGAACCTCGAACGTGTCGCCATCCAGGACCGAGACGTGGTGATCGCCCGTTTCCACCACCAGCGTGATGTTCATCGGGTCCGACGGCCAGACCGGCGCACCCACCGGCGCGTAATCTTCATCCATCACGCGGCTGGCCATGATCTCGGGTTCAGTCCAAGGCGGAATGACATCCAGCGGCGTATTCAGATAGGCGGCGAGTTCGGCAATTTGTTCACCCGACAGCTCTTCGCCATAGGCGGGCATCTGGGTGGTGACGCGGCCATCGCGGATTACCGCCTCGATCTTCGGGCCGCGCATTCGGGCCAGTGTTTCGGGAATCAAGGCCGGACCTTGCGCACCCAGCCGGTTATCGGCGTGGCATTCGGCGCAATAGTCCTGATAATCCTGCGCCGGATCGGCGCTTGCCGCGAAAGGCAGGGCGGTCAGGGCTGCCGCCAGCGCAAGAGCTTTAGAAAAACTGGTGTTTCGGGTCATTGCTTTTGCCTCGGAAGGGGGTGACTTCAAGCCGGTCGGCATCGGTCACGCCGATTTCGTCATTCGTCAGATAGCAGGCCGGATCTTCGGCCCACGGATCGCCCGTCACCTGCAACGCGCGGATGCGGGTGTTGCCGCCGCAGACATCCTTGATCGCGCAGGCGCCACACCGACCTTTCAGCGGGCGGGGCCGGGTGCGCAGGGTGGCAAGCATCGGGTCATCGCCGGTCCACAGTTGGGAAAACGGCGTGTCCTTCACATTGCCGACGGTGTAGTCGGACCAATATGTGTCGGGGTGAACCTTGCCCAGAAAGTCGATATTGGCGACCCCCATGCCCGAGGAGTTGCCGCCCCAGGCCACAAGATGTTCGCGCAGATGGGCGACTTTCTCGGCGTCAAAATTCTCGGCCGCCCATTGCAGGAAATAGCCGGCATCGGCATCATTGTTGCCGGTGACAATGTCCAACTGCCGCCCGCCCGACGCGCTTTCCCACGCGCGGTCGATCAGCATATCCATGCCCTTGCGGGTCATCAAATGGTGCGCATCTTCGCCCCGGTTCTTGTCGCCGCGACCGGCATAGACAAGGTGGGACAGGTAGAATTTATCAACCCCTTCGTCATCGCAGAGTTTCAGAAGATCGGGCAGATGGTGCTGCGTGCCTTCGGTGAGGCAAAAGCGCAGGCCAACGCGAACGTCACGCTTTTTCAGCTCGCGCACACCGCGCACGGCATCGTCAAAGGCACCATCCACGCCGCGGAACCAGTCGTTGGTTTCGCCAATCCCGTCGATCGAGATGCCGACATAGTTGAACCCGATCTCGGCCACCTGATCGGCGGTCTCGCCATGGATCTTGGTGCCGTTGGTGGACAGGGCCAGAACGCGTGTCAGCTTGCGGGCGCGCTTTGCCAGTGGGAACAGATAGGGGCTGTCCAGCGGCTCGCCGCCTGACAGGATGATCGCGGGAACCTTGAATTGGCCGAGGTCCTCCAACGTGTCCATCGCTTGCGCTTCAGACAGTTCGCCGGGGAAATTCACGTCTGCCGACACCGTGTAGCAGTGACGGCATTTCAGGTTGCAGCGGCGCGTCAGGTTCCAGATCACCACGGGTTTCACCATCCCGTCGCCCCGGCGCTGGCGCACGGGGGTGGGTTTGGCAAGTTGGTGCATGT
Organism: Aliiroseovarius sediminilitoris; assembly: GCF_900109955.1. Taxonomy (NCBI): domain Bacteria; kingdom Pseudomonadati; phylum Pseudomonadota; class Alphaproteobacteria; order Rhodobacterales; family Paracoccaceae; genus Aliiroseovarius; species Aliiroseovarius sediminilitoris. Next base: position 144,201 of record NZ_FOJB01000003.1, read on the forward strand.
ATTCGGTCAGGCGGAACATATCAGCCCCCTTTCTTGCGAAGCCGAAGCCCCGTCTTTTTCAGAATGCGAGTGGAATAAAGCGTGTCCGAGCCGCGCAGCGCATCGCCCAGAAGCTCGACGATCTGCTGGCGCTTTTCCTCGACCTCGTCGCGCGATGATCCGTGGACCATGGCAAACAGGTTATAGGGCCAGTCGGGCAGCGCGCGCGGGCGTTCATAGCTGTGGGTGACGAAGGGCAGTGCGCCGATCTTGGGGCCGACTTCGGCCAGCACCGCGTCATCCACATCCCAAACGGTCATGCCATTGGCGGTCATGCCCAGTTTGTAATGGTTTGGCGCTGCGGCGATACGGCGGATGACGCCGCTTTCCTTCATCGCGGCAAGGCGGGCGGTCAGGTCGGACTCCGCCAGCCCCAGTTTCTTGGCCACTTCGGCGTAGGGGGCAGGGACCAGCGGCAGGCCGGATTGCAGCGCTTCGATGATCGCGCGGTCTGTTGCGTCAATGCTCATGCCGCCACCCTGAAGCCGATGAAGAATTCCTGAAGTTTCGGGAAGCGGAACACGGGCAGGCCGGTTTCATCCTCGATCTGGTCGGCGATGTCGGCGATGCCTTCGGGTGTTTCACAAGCCAGCACGAACCACATGTTCAGCTTGTGGGTGCGTTCATAGTTGTGGGCCACTTCCGGGTGCGCGTTCACTTGGTCGCACACTGCGTCAAACCGGTCGGCGGGCACATTCATGGCGCACAGGCAGAACGCCCCGCCCATGGCGGCGGCGTCAAAGAACGGGCCGAAGCGGGTCAGGACGCCGGAGGTGCGCAGGGCGCAGACACGGTCCAGCAGAGCCTGTTCCGTCAGACCAAGTTTCTCGGCCAACGGCGCGAAGGGGCGGTGATCCAACGGCAGGTCGTCTTGCAGGGCGTTGACCAGTGCGCGGTCGATATCGTCAAGGGCGGTCATTCGGCGGCCTCCTTTTCTTTCGCGATCATCGCGCCGGTTTGGCGGAAGCAGCGGGTGGAAAACAGGACCTTGTGCTTGATGTTTTCCAGTGCGGGCAGGGCGCGGGCTTTCTCCAGCACCGCTATTGCAGCCTCGCGCGATTGGGCGTGGATCATGCAATACAGGCGATAGGGCCAGACATCCGCGACCGGGCGGCGTTCATAGCACAGTGTGACACCGGGCAGGGCGGCCAGTTGGGTGCCTGCTTCAGGAATGTCGTCTTTGGCCACGTGCCAGACAACCATGGCGTTCGACGTCCAGCCCAGCTTTCGGTGGCGCACGATGACACCCAGACGCGACAACACGCCGGCCTCGGTCAAGGCAGTGACGCGCGACAGAACCTGAGCTTCGCTCTGGCCAAGTTGATCGGCAATCACGGCATAGGGGGCGGGAACCAGGGGCATACCTTTGGTCAGGATGTTCATCAGGGTCTTGTCGCCGTCGCGGATCGCGGACAGATCCAGCGCCCGTGGGGTGGCGTGCATGACCGGCGTGTCTTGTCCCGCCATCTTGAAGCCAAGGTCGATGTTGAAGGGTTGCACCAAGCGCAGGTCGATCACCCGCAGCCCGGTGCGTTGAGAAATACGATCAAGCGAGGCGTTCACCGCGTCCCGATCCGGCCCGGTGGCGACGAACCAGATGTTCCACTGGTCCTCACGCTCGTATGAATGGTTCACGCCGGGGTCTTCGTTGATGATCGCCGCGACCTCTTCTATGCGGGTTTCGGGCGCGGCGACGGCGGCGAGCGTGGAGGCAGACAGCGTGTTCGGCGCACAGGTCGCGCCAACCCGCGTGATGGTGCCGTTTTCCTGCATGTCCGCCAAGCGGTTCAGCACGTCAATTTCGCTGGTGCAAAGCGTGTTTGCCAAATGCGCAAATGGGCGCGGGATCGCGGGGAAGTCGCGCTGCCAATCGTCCAGCAGGGCGCGGTCAATGGGATCGGCGACCTCTCTCATAACCTACAGTCCCGTCCGGTGCGCGCGGGCGGTGAAGAAGATGCCTGACGGGCTGTCGGCCTCAATCTCGCGCAGAAGCTCGAAGGTTTGCGTGTCGTAGACCTTGACCTTGTTTTCGTCGCGCACGCTGATCCAGATTTCGTGACCGCGCGGGGTAAACTCCATGTGCAGCACGGCGGGGCCGGGTTTGAATTGGTGGATCACCGCTTTCGTTACCGTGTCGATCACCTGAATGGTGTCGTTCATCGGGTGGGCGAAATTGACCCAGACCTGACGGCCATCGGGGCGCGCCATGGCGAAAACGGGTTGGGAATAGGTCTTGGTGCGGCCGGTTTCCTTTAGCGTCTGGGCGTCGATCCACAGAACCTCGTGGTGGCCCACGGCGGGCAGCACGAATTCGGACCCGGTCAGTGCCCAGCCTTCAAGGTGGGGCATTTTATAGACCGGCAGTTCCTCCTGTCCGCGACCATAGTTCGGCATGACGCGGATCGGTTCGGGATCATCCTCCCACAGGTCCAACGCGGTCAGACCATCTTCGCCAAACAGACCGGTGATATAGGTGCGACCATTGCCTGTGACCAGCGCGTCATAGGGGTTTTTGCCCATGTCGGCGATCTTGGTGATCTCAGGCTCGTTGCCGTTTGACATATCGGCAATCCATGTTTCGCCCGTGTCCCACATGGTGAACACGAAGCGGCGGCCAGGGATGTCGACAAGCCCGATGGTTTTCGACCCCGTGGGAATGTCCGCCACCAGTTCCAGCGTATCGGCGTCAAAGACACGGACGCCGCCGGGTTCATAGTTTGACACGGCGACCAATTTGCCGTCGTCAGAAATTGCCCCGCCGATCGAGTTGCCGCCCTGCACCACGCGGTTGGCGATCTTGCGTTCGACGATATCGACCTTGGTCAGCCCGCCGTCACGGCCAAACACATAGGCGAACCGTTCATCGGGCGAATAGACCAGCGAGGCATGGGACAGATCGCCCAGGCCTTCGATGCGGGCCAGCGATGCGCGGTCGGATTGATCGACCAGCAGGACCGAACCTTTGGCCCGTTCGATCACCAGCCCCAGATCGCCCGTGGCAATGGTGTCGGAAAGCGCCGCAGTGCCAAGGGTGGTGGCCAGCGCAAGGGCGGAAATCAGCGTTTTCATTCGGTGTCGCCTTTCAGAAGATAGTCAGCGATCCATGCGGCCTCGGCCTCGGAAATCAGCGGGCGCCAAGGGGGCATGGCGGTGTCGGGGATGCCGTCGAGGATCACCGATTGCAGAACCTCCGGGTCATAATGCTCGATGGTCTCGGGGCGGATGTCCGGCCCCAACCCGCCTTTCAGGGTCAACCCATGACAAGATCCGCAATCCTGTTGCACCAGACGCGTCAGGGCGATGGGGTCAATCGGCGCTTCGCCCGCATGGGCGGCACCTGACAGAAGAAGAAGGGCCAGAAGGCTACGCATGGGCGGCGAGCTCTGGCGCGGGATCGAACCGGGCGGCGTCATAAAGCGACACGACCTTGCCGATGATGAACAGGGTGGGGGGCTTCAGCCCGGCGCGCCGGGCATCCTGTGCCACGTGATCGAGGGTCGAGATCATGCGCGCCTCGTCAGGTGTTGACGCGCGCGAGATTGCCAGGACAGGCGTGTTGCCCGGCAGGCCTTCGGTCATCAGGCCCACGGCGATCTGGCCGATATTGGCCACGCCCATGTAAACGACAAGCGTCGTGTCGGGGTTGGCCAGGCATTTCCAGTCAAGATCCAGCACGCCATCCGCCTGTCGGTGGCCGGTGACATATTGCACGCCGGTGGCCAGACCCCGATGGGTCAGCGGCACGCCGGTCACACTGGACGCACCCTGGGCTGCGGTGATGCCGGGGGCGTATTGGACTTCGACCCCTTGCGAGACGGCATAGCCCGCCTCTTCCGAGCCGCGCCCGAAGATCAGCGGGTCGCCCCCCTTCAGACGCGCCACGGTAAGACCGGCGCGCGCCTTTTCGACCAGAATCTCGTTGATCCGGTTTTGCGGCACCGTATGACATTTCGAGGCTTTGCCGACGAAAATCATCTGTGCATCGGGCGGGGCCATCGCGACGATGTCATCGGACACCAGCCGGTCGTAAACCACCACGTCAGCCTCGTTCAGCATACGGATGGCTTTCATGGTCATCAGCTCGGGGTCTCCGGGTCCTGCGCCAATCAGATAGATTTTGCCGGTCATATCGTGTCTCGCTCGTCCTATGGATGGCTGGAAGCCAGATACCCGAGGAGCGTGACAGCATCGAACATGCGCCAGAAGACAGACATCGCCAGCGGGTGAGGCTTGGGCCGGTTTGTAAGGCTAAAATGGCCCGTCCGGTGATCTGCTTCCTTGATCTAAGTTAAGGCGCAGCCAATTAACCGCGCCCTTTTTCATGTCAAAAAAGGTATAAAACAATCAGTGGGTTGTGCCGACTACTCGTCGGTCACAGTGACCATACCGATCATTTTTTGCGTTTCCCAATGTGGACCACAAAGATATTGCTGCTCGCCTGCGGTCAGAAAGGTGAATTCGACGCTTTCTTCGGGGAAGGCGCGGTCGCTTTCGGGTTGGTCAGGCAGAATCACACTGTGGCTGGTGCGCTTGTCGACATTGACCCAGCGCACGGTCGTGCCGACGGGCACGGACAGATTGCCGGGGCAGAAGTTATACTTGTACATCTTGACGATGGTAACGCCTTCGGCCTCGGAAGAAGGGGCGCCAAACAGTTCGACATATCGGTCTTCGGCTTCGGCACAAAGCTCGGTTTTGTCTTCATCTGCGAAAACGGGAAACGCCGTGGAAAGCACGGCGGCAGAGGACAGGGCAAGTGCATGAACAGAGCGTTTCATAAGCGTTCCTTTCTGAGCCTCGGGGAAAGACGCTGCGGCTGGTTGAGGCAGCCGCAGCGCAGTTCTTATTGTTTGACCACGTTAATCGTGGCTTCTGGATTGTCCAGTGCAAGGCTGGTGTCCAGCGTCACATGGTGGAAACGTGCCGCCGCATAGTCGTCATGGATCGCAAAGCCGACCGTGTAGGTCTTGCCAGCTTCCAGAGCGACATCGCCTTCGCCACCCATCAAGGGCCGCGAGAACGTGACGGTCCACATGCCATCGGCACCCAGGTTGGCTTCGGCGGCCATATCGCCGTCGTTCACCACGCGGCGATCCAGCAGATAGCCGTTTTCAGAGGAACCATCCGCATAGACGCGCATCAGGTCCAGGAAAGTGCCATCGGCCAAGAGCTGATCGATCTCGGCGGGATCTTTCACCTTGTCCCATCCACCCAACGGTTTGTCGCCGCGGCCTTTCAGCTCGATCTCTGTGCGGCTTTCAGCCAGATACTTGGTGATGGTTTGTTCGGCCTGAAGCTGCGTGGCGATGTCGCCGCTGGCGGCAATCGCGTCCGCACCCGGGTCGAAGGGCATATAGGTGTTGTCAGCGTGACAGCTTGCCCAGCAGCCCACTTGCTCACCCATCTCGATCCCTGTTCCGGTGATCATCATACCAACCTTGATCTGGTTGTCCGGGTCCATCTTGCCACCGTCCACAAACGGAACGGGGTTGTGTTCGGCATTCATCCATTGCAGGCGGAAATAGACGTTCTCGTCGTCATATGCGGCCTTCAAGGTGGCGGCGATCGTGCCGCGTTTGCCGGGGATGGGGGTCGGCTCAAGCCCGCCTTCGTCCGAACCGGTGACAATCTTGTTGCCGATGGTTTCCAGTTCCTTCGCGTGACAGGTGGAACACTGGTCGCCGCCTTTGGTCAGCGGGCGTGCGCCGCCGTGATTGCGACCGTTTTGCACCCATTCGAACGAGGCCTGGCCCGGATAGAACAGCGTCAGGTCAGACGATGCGACAGCGTCCCAATCGACATTCGCCCCAACCGTGCCACCAGCACTTGCACCGTCGGATGCACCCGCGTCACCGCCTGCCGATCCGTCCGTGGCAGAGCCTGACATTTCGGCTTCAACCTTGGCGCGTTCATCTGCACGAGCGGCTTCGACGGCGGCTGTTACACGGGCGCGGGCGGCTTCGGCCTCGGCCTTGCGGGCGGTTTCTTCCTCGGCTTCCGTCGCTTCTATTCGGGCAAGGCTGTCCAGATAGGCCTGCGGCACTTCACGTATGAATTTCGGGTTCGGCGCTTCCAGCGCTTCCAGATACCCTTCTTCGGCGCGGTCGCGTAGATCCGAGTGTGCGATGCCTTTGTGGCAGTCGATACAGGTCTGCCCGGTTTCCATCGCGTTCAGGTGTTGCTGACGGGCGCGCGGGGCCTGGAATTCCGGCATCATCGACTGGAAGTCGTGACAGTTTCGGCATTCCCGGCTATCGGAGTTTTTCATCCTTTCCCATTCGTTCATTGCCAATTTCAGTCGTTTGGCTTCGAACTTCTCTTCGGTGTTGATGGTCCCGATCATCTTGCCCCAAAGCTCTTTCGAAGCTTTGATCTTGCGGATCATCTTGTGGGTCCAGTCCTTCGGCACGTGACAGTCGGAACACACCGCGCCCACGCCCGAGCGGTTCACGTCGTGAATCGTGCCCTGGTATTCCTGATAGACGAAATCTTCCATTTCGTGGCAGGAAATACAGAATTCCTTGGTGTTTGTGGCTTCCATGGCGGTATTGAAACCACCCCAGAAGATGATACCGGCGACAAAGACGCCTAGAATCCCGGCAAGCGGCATTCCCCACAGGAAATACCGCCGCCAGATTGGCTTTTTCGGGTCGCTACCGTTGGTCTGGGGCATGTCCAGGCTCCGTTCTGGCTTCGTGTTTGGTCCGTGTTCAGACCTGCTTATCAGAAAAGGGGCGGGCGCTGTGCCCGCCCCCCTGGGTTCGTTTCAACTCACCGTCAGGTGACGTGGTTCGACCGGTTATAGACGTTGAATTTGCCGGTCGGGGCATAGAGACCTTTCACGCGGGCTTTTTCTTCCAGCGTTTCGGCGTCGTAGATCACGATCTCGCCATTTGGCTCAAGCGAATCTGCGAGGTTCCAGTTCGAGACCCAGACTTCGGTGCCGTCTGCGTTGAACTCGAAGTGCACAGCGGCGTTGCCCTCCGTATCTGTCACCTGAATCGTTTTCACGATTTCGCCGGTCTCTTTCGAGATGACCTGAACAGATTGCTGAACTTCAGGATCGGGGTGTTTGGTCTGGTCCGCCCATACATACTTGGAGTTCGGGTGGGTCCGGATAAACAGGCCAGCGCCGTCGGTTTCAACTTCGTAACAGGTTTTCCAGGCGTCATCCGGGCGACCTTCGGGGTCGTTGCCCCAAACCGTCACGGTGCCGACACCCAAGTGGGTGGTGCCTGCAACCGGGCCACAGTTCGGATCTTCCCAGTTGGCGCCGGGGCCGGGGTGCGGCAGGGCGGCAACGTCGATCATGGATTCCAGCTTGCGTTCCTTGGTGTCGACGACAACCATTTTGTTCGAGGCGTTCGCCGCGATCTGGAAGTAGCGACCTGTCGGGTCAAAGAACCCGTCGTGCAGGAACTTGGCGCTGTCGATCTTGTCGATGCGAAGATTGTCGAGGTCGGAGTAATCGACCTGCCACATCTGTCCCAACTCCTTCACGGCAACCAGCCATGTCGGTTCATTGGGTGTGTTATAGATCGCGGCCACACGGGCCTCTTCAACATAATCACCATCGATGTTCACGCCGCGTGTCGAAACGACCTTCAGCGGTTCCAGCGTTTTCGCATCCGCAATCACGAAGTGCGGGGGCCAGTAACCACCACCGATCACGTATTTGCCGTCACCGGATACCGCCACGTCGCGGGCGTCGTAGGCGATCTTGACTTCGGAAACCAGCATCTTGTCCGGTGTTTGCCACAGGTCGATCTTGGTCATCTTGCCGTCACGGCCCATAGTGTACCAGAACCGGCCAGGGTTTTCCGGTTCAGAGATTTCGCTTTTCTCTGATGCTTTGATCACGTGCACGGCATAGCCGGTCGGGATGTGGGTCAGAACTTCTTTGGTGTCGCCGTCGATGACAGCCACTTTACCGGCATCACGTTCGATGACGACGAAGAAGTTTTCCCAGTTGCGCCCGTGCAGCGGCTCGGTCGGATAGTCGGCTTCTTCGACATAGACCTTGCGGGTCTCTTTCATCTGCGCCAGCGACATTTCCGGCGGCTTGGGCGGATCCATCTGGATATAGGTCGCCATGTCTTTGATCTGCTCCTCGGTCATGATGTCCGAGAAGTTGTTCATACCGCCTTCGGTGCCCCACTGAATGATTTTCTCAAGACGTTCTTGTCCGAGTTTCAGCGTGCCGCCTTCGGTCACTGTGCCGTCAGCAGCTGTTTTCTTCCATTGGGGTTCCAGGTTCTTCCCTGTCGCACCTTTGCGAAGCACGCCGTGACAGCCGGCACATTGTTCAAAATATAGTTGCTTGGAAGCTTCGAATGCTTCATCGCTCAACGTCGGCTCTTGGGCAAAAGCCGGCATTGCAACGCTGCTGAGCATCATGGCAAAGCCGATCCCTAGCGAACTGCGGATTTTCTTTTGGGTGGTTCCAAGTGACATGATCACTCTCCGTTTGCTTGGTGAGGCAAGAAGAAGATGACGGTTCTGGACAAAACGCGTCTTGATATATGTCAACGAAGTTCACGAAAACGAGAGCAGCTTTGTTAAGTGTCTGGGAAGTCTGCTCTTTATGTTTTGGTCACGGTTCAAGTTTGTCAAACAAGACCGGGTTACTGAGTGTCAGTTTGCAAATGAATTTGTTACCGAGCCGACAAATTTGGCAATCAAACTGATTGGGTGCCCCTGAATTCTTTGGATCAGGCTATCGAAGTTCTTGTCGAGCAGAGAGTGTGCAAATCAGATCTTCAAGTGCTTTTTCATAGGCCAGAAGCTTTTGCTGCCCCAACTTGAACGCCTGTGCCATTTCATTTGCAACCAGTGACCTGTTCTCAAACGCACTGAATATATCTTCGATGATGGTTTCACTTGCGTCGGCGGTGCAGTCGACTGTGTAATGGTATCCCAAGCTGTCAAACAATCCTGCAAATTTTCGGCTGTATGCCATTGGCACAACGGGCACACCGGACGAAAACGCAGCGATGCAACTGTGCATTCGGGCGCCCATGAAAAAATCCAAACCCGAAATATAAGATTTTGCTTCACTTGGAGACCGGAATTCGGGCGCTACCTTCGCTGACGGGTATGTCTTTGCAAGTTCATTGCAGGCATGAAGGTCGTCTTCCACACTTCCTTTTACTGCGGAAATAACGTGTGGAACCAAATGGAGTTCGCAGTCAATTTTGTGATTGATAAATCGTTCGATAATATCTGTGATGAGCTTTCGGTAATCGATATGCAGACCAAACATGTTCTTGCCTGTGTAGCCGCCGCTCATCAGCAGGCCTGATACGTTAATTCCCACTTTGACCGGGCCGCCCTCGGCCTTGGATGTTTCAGTGTAGGGCAAGCGCAGAGCAACATCCGATGCCTCGATGATCGAGCCATTTATCCCCAGTTCACGCGCGCATTGAGTGGAAAGCTTGTCGCGTGTCGCAACGATGGCGGATCTACGTAGCGAGCCTTTTGCAAGAAACCTTGAAACGGGTTTGGTGAATGGACCAATTGTTTGCGGCGCGGTCACCAAAGGACACCGTGTGATATGAGCAATATATTTTAGTATGAAAAGGACATTAAGCCGCCTGCGCCCATAAATATCGGTAAAGCTGTCGCCAGCACCGATATCGATCACCAAATCTGCCTGACGCATCAAACGCAGAACCTTGTGAGGTTGGCGCAGCACACGAACATTCTCGACCGTGATGTCCGGGCCGGTTATATAGGCTTCTCGCGTTCCTAAAGCATCGATGACTGTTATTTGCACATCGATGCCGGTTCGTTTGGCAATTCCCCGAAGAATCTCTACTTCCGACGCAGTAAGAGCGCCGACACCAAGGTTGTCATTGCGTGCTCCGTGGAACGTGAGGACAACATTAATCATCAAAAAACCTGCCTGAAATTACCTGCTCGCGCCTTCCACGACGCTATTTATCTTGGCGCCTGTTGGGTCTATAGCACGGTTTTCCCGCTCCGCGATATCCCGAAAATTCACCGCTGCATACTGTGCCAAAACTGCAAAGAACGAGATCTTCTGGAAGGGCGCCATGGGAAACAGTCACTCTTCCCGTGGGCTCGCAAGTCTGGCACCAAACACGCAGTTCCGGGGGCAGATTTTGGAATAGATGCAGTCCGGACGCAGAGTGGGGAAGGCGCTTCATGAACGCCGGGGCGGTCCGGATACAACCCGCACCTTCACCCATAGGATCGCCGGCCGGTAAAAATGGTTCGATCATTACTCAATAGACTTGCATCTGAAAGCGTGCGCCCATTCTTCTGTTTGTGCGTAACACTGTTGACCATGCTCTCACTTTCTACAGCAAGTTTGAATGTTACGAAAGCATGGAGCCTGGCCCAGAAGTGTCGCCATGCGGCTTTCTTGTCAGAGCTTGACTGCCCAGCAAGATGATTGAACAAAGGCTTTGGGCGGGATGCAGATTGTGCCGGTTCGACTCCAATTTGAGCGCTAGGATATTGTCATATGTTTAGGTCTGCCCTTCTTATTTTGTCTGGCAATGCTTCCACATCAATTTTGTTGTTTGCACGAAACTTACTTGTGGCGCGGTTGGTCAGCGTTGAAGACTATGGGATTGCAGCTACATTTGCCATCAGCATGGCCATCGTGGAGATGATGTCGACGTTGGGCTTGCAGTCGTTGATTGTGCAAGACCGTGAAGGGGATGACCCCGCTCTTCAGGCCGGACTTCAAGGGTTTCACCTTCTGCGAAGCGTCATATCAGGCGCGGTGCTTTTTTTCATTTCTCACCCGATTGCAAATCTTCTGGGTATCCCAGAGGTCGCCTGGGCATACCAAGTTTTGGCTGTGGTGCCAGTTCTGCGTGGTTTCATCCACTTTGACATCTACAGAATGCACCGCAGTATGGTTTTCCTGCCCTCTGTGATCAGCACGTCTGGACCCGCGCTTCTTGCGGTTCTGATAATCTGGCCGCTGTATCAGGTTCTTGGCGACTACCGGGTAATGCTGTATTCTGTGGTGGTTCAGGGTTTTGCCCTGATGATTGTTTCTCACCTGACGGCAACCCGGACATATAGACTGGCTTTGGATGGCACCATCGTTCGGCGCGCGTTGTTGTTCGGATGGCCGCTGTTGATAAACAACATTCTGTTGCTGGCTATTTTTCAGGGCGAGAAATTGATCGTTGGCAGCGAACTCGGGTTAGAGTCGCTGGCGATCTTTGCGATGGGTATGACGCTGACATTGACCCCCACGTTGCTGTTCTCGAAGAGCTTGCAGTCCTTTATGCTTCCACAACTCTCTGCCGTGAAGGAATCTCCGAAAGAATTTCGCCACCTCGCCAGAGTGTCGCTGGAGGCGAGTTTGTGCTTTAGCCTTGTCCTGGTGTTGGGGTTTGTCCTTCTTGGGGCACCAGTCGTGAATATCCTGCTGGGCGACAAGTACAGTAACCTCATCCCGTTTCTGACATGGTTGGCTATATTGCAGGCCTTGCGCGGTTTTAAGACAGGCGCGTCTGTCGTGGCGGTTTCACAAGCCAAGACGGAAAACGCGATGATATCGAATGCCATTCGGGCGGCACTGCTGATCCCCGCGTGGTACCTGGCAACACGTGGTTACAGTCTTGAGGTCATCGTATGGCTTGCGATTGTTGGCGAGTTTCTGGGTTATCTCGCGTCCATGGTCTTGCTGCGATATCGAATAGGATTGCCCTTGCGCAAATCCATTGTGTCGGCGATGTGCGCGATTGCGGTTCTGTTTGTTGTCGCCGTTTTTTCGTGGCAGCCGTTCGGTGATGGGCAATCTTCTTCAGTTATTTCCGCGATTGCATTGCTTCTATTCTCGACCGCTTCTTTCATGACAATGCGTGATCTTCACCGATATGTCCGGGAGCACTTTCTGAAAAAGGTCTTAGGGTAGTCTGGCAGACGCCGTATCGACAAAAACTTTCTACCTATGTCGCGCATAGTCAGCCAAGGGCCATTCAGATCATTGCGTGCATATCGTCGCGAGGAGCTAAGCGCTCTTGGCGCAGAGCAGCGTTGACAGCGCCGCTGAACCGTTGGCTGCTTGATCCTGACCATAGGATGCCAGGGCCAGATTCGGAATCCGGTCCGCGCAATATGTCTTGTGGTTTTTGGACGGTGTTGGATGTCCGCAGGGTCGCAGGATACGGCCCCAATTCTACGGATTTCATCTTCGGGCTGAGCGAAAAACCACTTACCTGCCACAATCTCGGCGCTAATCTGCCGCATAGCGAAGGAATGTTCACCTTCGGGGTGCTTTTATCAATTCGCCTGCGTAGTGACACGCGGGAAACCGAGATTTGCAGGAGAAAATGAATGGCAGTCTTCAATGTTAGCAATGCAGCCGAACTAAAAGACGCGCTTAGCAAAGCGAATGGTGGCGATGAGATCGTATTGGCTTCCGGTGACTACGGTCACTTGGGATTGGACTCCAAGACCGATTTCAACGTGAAATACTCTTCGGAGATCGTGATCAGATCAGGGAACTCTAATGATCCTGCGGTCTTCTCATCGATGAAGCTGGGCCAAGTCGAAAACATCACATTTGACGGAATCCTGTTCGACTATGAGTATAGTTCGGGCGACACCAAATATTCGAAACCGTTCCTGGTAACGAAAAGTGAAAACGTCACAATCAAGAACTCTGAGTTCCGTGGTGATGTTGCAGGAAGCGAAAATCTTGGAACGGCACAAGGCCTGAACGTCAAGGAAAGTACCGGTGTAACCGTTGAAAGCACAGAGTTTTCTCTGTGGCACCGCGGGCTTATCGTCACTGATAGTTCGGACATCAAGGTGTTGAACAACGACGTGCATTCCATGCGATCCGACGGTTTGGACTTCGCAGCGGTCCAAAACGTTCTGATCGAAGGCAACTACATCCACGATTTCACCGGCTCATCTGATCCGGGTGATCACCGCGACTTCATTCAGTTCTGGACCAACGGAACAGACGTCCCCAGCACCAATGTGACCATTCGGGACAACATTTTGGATATCGGCGAAGGAAGCTGGGCCCAGTCGATCTTCATTCGCAATGAAGAAGTCGACAACGGCCGCGCTGGCGAAGAAATGTTCTATCAGGACTTCGTGATCGAAGGAAACTATATCAGGAACGTTCACCTGCACGGAATCACCACCGGTGAATCCAATGGTCTGACCATCAAGGACAACGTGCTGATCTCTGCCGAGCCCAATCTGGACGATACCGCAAACGCATATCACTTCGATACATATGGTGATCGCTCACTGATGCGGGTTCCAACGATCCGCGTGAATCCAGAAAGCGACGACGTTTCGATAAAGGGCAACCAGTTCTTCGGTTCTGAAGGCTATGCCGAACGCAGCGACGATCGCATTTTCGATACCCAGACGGACAAAGGTATCGACAATGTTCCCAACGGTTGGGAAATCAGCAACAACTCGATAGATGCGAGCTCGCAGGGACCTGCCGTACCTGATTACGCGTCGAGTTCTTCGTCAAACAATAACTCAGATGCCGCAGATGATGCAGCGGCTCAGGCAGCAGCAGAAGCGGCGGCTCAGGCAGCAGCAGAAGCGGCGGCTCAGGCAGCAGCGGAAGCGGCGGCTCAGGCAG
>NZ_FOJB01000004.1:5000-6016 GCF_900109955.1 Aliiroseovarius sediminilitoris
AAATTCCTTGTCGGGTAAGTTCCGACCTGCACGAATGGCGTAACGACTTCCCCGCTGTCTCCAACATCGACTCAGCGAAATTGAATTGCCTGTCAAGATGCAGGCTTCCCGCGGTTAGACGGAAAGACCCCGTGCACCTTTACTACAGCTTCGCACTGGCATCAGGCACAACATGTGCAGAATAGGTGGTGGGCTTTGAAGCAGGGACGCCAGTTCCTGTGGAGCCTCCTTTGAGATACCACCCTTGTTCTGCTTGATGTCTAACCGCGGTCCGTTATCCGGATCCGGGACCCTGCGTGGCGGGTAGTTTGACTGGGGCGGTCGCCTCCTAAAGAGTAACGGAGGCGCGCGAAGGTTGGCTCAGAGCGGTCGGAAATCGCTCGTTGAGTGCAATGGCAGAAGCCAGCCTGACTGCGAGACTGACAAGTCGAGCAGAGTCGAAAGACGGCCATAGTGATCCGGTGGTCCCGAGTGGAAGGGCCATCGCTCAACGGATAAAAGGTACGCCGGGGATAACAGGCTGATACTGCCCAAGAGTCCATATCGACGGCAGTGTTTGGCACCTCGATGTCGGCTCATCTCATCCTGGGGCTGGAGCAGGTCCCAAGGGTATGGCTGTTCGCCATTTAAAGAGGTACGTGAGCTGGGTTTAGAACGTCGTGAGACAGTTCGGTCCCTATCTGCCGTGGGTGTAGGATACTTGAGAGGAGTTGCCCCTAGTACGAGAGGACCGGGGTGAACGAACCACTGGTGGACCAGTTGTCGTGCCAACGGCAGTGCTGGGTAGCTATGTTCGGACAGGATAACCGCTGAAGGCATCTAAGCGGGAAGCCCCCCTCAAAACAAGGTATCCCTGAGGACCGTGGAAGACTACCACGTCGATAGGCCGGAGATGTAAGCACAGCAATGTGTTCAGTTGACCGGTACTAATTGTCCGATAGGCTTGATTTGATCCAGTAGAAGTCAAACCCTACTGATCTATCAAAAGCATACACACCTAAGTGTACTGACTTGGA
>NZ_FOJB01000005.1 GCF_900109955.1 Aliiroseovarius sediminilitoris
CGGTACTAATTGTCCGATAGGCTTGATTTGATCCAGTAGAAGTCAAACCCTACTGATCTATCAAAAGCATACACACCTAAGTGTACTGACTTGGATATTTGGAACACCAAATCAGGCTCAAGCAGCCCGAGGCGGTCGCCCAAATAAATGGCTTTTTACTCGGTTTGGTGGTCACAGCACAAGTGAAACACCCGATCCCATCCCGAACTCGGAAGTTAAGCACTGTCGCGCCAATGGTACTGCGTCTCAAGACGTGGGAGAGTAGGTCACCGCCAAACCTAGTAAAAAGCCAACATTCTCTCAAATACGATAACAATACACAAAACCGCCCCGTGCCTCACCAGGCCGGGGCGGTTTGACGTTCGGAAGGGGGGGCGAAGGTCCTCGATATCGTGGACTGATCTGCTGAGGGACCACCACGCGCCTCACCCCCCCACCGCACATCCAAGAAACCGCTCCACCCGCAACTGGACATCCTCCCACATCGGCAGCACATCAGCCCTGTAATCCAGCACCACAGCGACACCGCTGGCACGCAGCTCGTGGGTGCAGCTGCGCCGGGACAGGCTCTTGGAGGGCGAACATTCGATGATTGCACGGGGTGTGCCATTGGGATGTATGCCGACATAGATTTCGCGTTGCGGGTTGGCATCCGTGTTGGTCATTGGAATCAGGCCCAGATCATTCGGGGCGGCTTTCGGCCCTCCTTCGGTCAGTGTTCTCGACCGTGTCTCCAGGTTTTGGAAGTCACCGATCAGAATGGTGATAAACGCTGCCTGTTCAGACGATCCCCGTTGCGTTGCAGACATCCTGCGCGCTTGCGCACGGCGAACAGGCAGGAAATTCGTCAGCATCACCCGCAACAGCACCGACCCGTGCCGCAACCCGCTTTGCTGATCGGCGCGATCTTCCAGATAATCACGGGGCAGGCTGATCTGCACTTCGCCTTCGGACCCCATATCGAGGTAGAGCACCACCATGTCCGCCTCCGCCGTGAACAGGTGACAGGGATCCATTGTGGGGGTGTTTAGAAGCGTATCGTAACTGACCGCGCGCGCGGGCAAGGTGTTTGCGAGCGCGATGAAGCCAGTGGTTATCAGTGCGGAACAAATCTTCACACCTAACTATGCGCTCGTTTCCGCGTTTCGGCAAATCGGGCGCCGGAGCGGACGGTTAGCTATGGGTTGGGGATTGATACGCGAAGCTGAAGCGTTTCCAGGCCCGGATTAATGGGCGCGATGTCACCATTCGACCGATGATCAAGCGAGAGGCTGTAACGCACCCCGTCCGCGCGCTCATACCCGGCATCTATGCCCGAACGAAACTCGACCGGATGGCCCAGCATTGGCCCATCATCGCGCAGCCAGATGCCGGGCATGAAGGAAAACTGCGCAAACGACCTCCCGCCCCACAAATGAAACGCATTCACCGCGCCCACACCGATCCACACATCGCCCAGACTGTCCACCGAGGCGCCGATGGAGGGTTGAAAAGGGCCGAAGCTGAGCGGCAGGTCGTGGCGATAGTAAGCCTCGGCCCCGATGGAATCGGCCTCGAATATCAGTTTTCCTGCTGAGGCAACATGGCGTGCCACGATGGATGCGGGTTTCATGCAACCCGTGTCGCAGTAATTGACCCACATATCGATCAAACCGGTCAGCAGAAACAAGACCGCGAGCGTGCCATCCATCGTGCATCCTTCCATGTTCTCAGACAAGTAACCTGAGCAAATAGCAAAGTCACGTGCCCGACATCACATCGGCTTGCCGTATCTTGCAGCTGTGGACATCTACCTGAAAGACGAACGCACTCGTCCGAAGGATTGCCTCAAGCATCGGCTTACTCGGTCGTTGTTCTTGTATGCGCTGTGCAATGGCCAAATTCGGGAAGACACCCTAAGATGGCCACGACATATCAATCGCGTGTCAGAACGCTGATTAGTCAGCTTGGCCACCAAGATCGCCCCCCAGAAGCGCAAGAAGCCTTATGATCCCCAGTAGATCGGATCATTTTCCGCCCTCTGAAGTGGTCCCAGAAAACTGGACAGTCAGCTAAGGTGTATCCCAAACTTTTGAAGGGATACGAGAATGGCGAAGCGCCGGAATTTCACAGACCAGTTTAAGGCCAGGGTGGCGTTGGAAGCTCTGCGCGGTGACAAGACCGTGCAAGAGATTGCCGCGAAGCATCAGTTGCACCCGAACCAGGTCAGCACATGGAAGCGGCAAGCCATTGACGGGATGGCGGACGTCTTTTCCGGTGGAAAGCAAAGCGGCCCGACGGAGGCTGATGTCAAAGAGCTGCACGCCAAGATCGGGAGGCTGGCGGTCGAGAACGATTTTTTGTCGGAAGGGCTGAAGCGATGAGCCCGGCAAAGAAACGCGCCATGGTCAAACGGGATCACCCCGAGCTGAGCATCAGCCAGCAGTGCAAGCTCGTGCGGCTGTCGCGATCGGCGTTCTATTACACGCCGGTCGGCGTCAACGTGGACACGCTGGCGATGATGAAGGAGATTGATCGGGTCTTCACCAAATATCCGTTCTTCGGCAGCCGTCAGATCGCCGCTTATTTACGACGAGAAGGCACGGTTGTCGGGCGACATCGCGTCAGGCGACTGGCTGGTCCGAGGGCGATCTACAAGCGCCCTCGGACCAGCCAGTCACATCCGCAGCATCCAGTCTTCCCGTATCTGCTGAGGAAGATGCAGATCGACCGACCCAACCAGGTCTGGTGCGCCGACATCACCTTCGTACCGGTGCGGAACGGGTTCCTGTATCTGGTCGCCATCCTTTGCCCGGCAGGGTTATGCGCAGCATGATCCCGAGAGGGGTGGATTGGGGGTCGCGCAAGGTGCTGAGCTGGCGGCTGTCGAATACGATGCACGCGGACTTCTGCGTGGACGCTCTGAACGAGGCCATCGCCAAACACGGCCCGCCCGAGATCATGAATACGGATCAGGGCAGCCAGTTCACCGGGTCGGCCTGGATCACCACGCTGACCAAAGCTG
>NZ_FOJB01000006.1 GCF_900109955.1 Aliiroseovarius sediminilitoris
CAGTCCAGCGACCCAACCGCGCCTCAGCGCCGCCGGTGAAGGGGGTTCTAGGCCCAACGCAAAAGAGTCGCAACCCCTTTTTTGAGAAAAACGCAATATTGGCGCATTCTTTTTCCCAACCCTTAAAAACTTAGGGTTTCTCGTCGTTATTTCAAGATAGATGGGCACATCAGCCTGCCATGGCACCTGACCGATCGCTCATTTTACCCCGATTTTTGATCAACCACAGCAAATCAGACCAGCGTTTGCAATCTGGCTGGTTGATTCCGGGACTAACGGATTCGCGATGAGCGACACGCATCGAACCAAGTGCCACGAGTTGAGAATTCTTACTGGTGATTGGAGTTGAGGGCGAGGAGTATTGAGCGGCGAAAGGACACAGGGTGTTATAGTTGTGAGATTATACATTCAAGCAAACACATAGGTGGCAGGCTTAGGTTCTCAAAGATTTGGTGGATGCTATTCGGCGTTCCTTCGAAACTGCCCGCCTATAAAATCAAGTACCTGATCTATGCGGACGTAATGCGCCCCAACAGGCCACAACTTGTGGTTTGAAGTTGTCCAGCTTTCTGTAATACCTTTGCCGGGTATTGTTGGTTGGGATTGTTCAGGAATGTCTAGTTCGAGTTTTCCGGTAAAAGTCGCATCAGCAGTGATCATTACAGTTGCCGGTGCTGCCGCCATTCTTCCCTTTGCGGTGGGGCAGCCGGACACAAAGGCTACTTTCCGCAACACCTTCACCGTCGACGAGCTGTTGAACACGCCTCCATCCGATCCCTGCCAGTTTTTCGGCGGCGAGAACGCGATGGTGGAATGGTTTATCGAGATGGATCTTGAAAACAAGCTGATCCCGATGCGCGTTCCAAAGATCTATCTGGAAGACAAACCGGATCACGAGGAAGGTGTGCACCGTTCGGCGCAGCTATTTCGCATTATTCTCGACAACTTTTTGCCCGTAACACGCTCTCAGACATCTGCGATTCATCGCGCCCAACCTGACAACGCCCATGCGCGACAATACGGGCGCCTTGTTGTCGGGGACTACATTGAACTCCGAGAGACAGTCTCGCTTATGATCTCGATGATGGGTGGGCGTTTTGACGAGAGGCGTCCGATGGAAGAGTTCCCGGTTACACCGGGTCCATACGGTTTGACCAAAGTGCTGCCGCCCGCGGGGAATCTGGAAAGAAACGTTTACTTCAGGACGGGTTCTGATGGGAACCCGGTGACAGCGATCGAGTGCCATATCAAGAATGAGGTCTCTCGATATCCAACATGTAATATGCGCTTTAGAGCTTCTGAAGTTGACGTAAATGTAGGTTTTCATGCCCCCTATCTGCCCCGCTGGGCCGCCATCAAGCAGGATGTCGAGCGATTTCTTTCCTGCGCGACGGAGTTTGAGTAGCTCCCCCCCTCCCCAACGACAAAACCGCCCCGGCCTGGTGAGGCACGGGGCGGTTTTGTGTATTGTTATCGTATTTGAGAGAATGTTGGCTTTTTACTAGGTTTGGCGGTGACCTA